>CANGOF010000004.1 GCA_947455515.1 Flavobacteriia bacterium | reverse complement strand
TTCATGTTCGATATTCACTCCTTCGTATTGTACAGGCATGTTGTAACCTGCAAATGGTACCATTTTCGCTCCAAGCGCAATGTGTTTCTCTGTTAAAGCTGTATTTTTCATCTCGATTTATTTCTTTTGGCAAAAGTAGAATTTATTTCCTTGTCTAACGCACTTGCACTTTGATAAAGTAATATCTTTGAGTTAATATTTATAAAATGAACGAGCAATTATTCGATACTACTAAATCTATTCTCCAACATATTGATGTTCCTCATTTATCAAAAAGAGGTGTTCAACTATTTGTCAAAAGAGACGATTTAATTCACACGGAAGTATCTGGAAATAAATGGCGAAAACTTAAATATAATTTACTTCAAGTAGAACAAGGTAATTATACTGGATTATTCACTTTTGGAGGTGCGTATTCTAATCATTTATTAGCTACAGCTTCTGCAGCAAATAAAGCAGGGTTTCCTGTTATTGGTTTTGTGCGAGGAGAAGAATTAACGGAAGATTCGAATGCAACTTTAAAAAGATGTTCGGAATTAGGAATGAAATTGATTTTTCTATCCAGAGAAGAATATGGGATGCGAAATGATAAACAATATATAGTTGAAATAAAAGCTGAGTATACTAATTACTTTTTTGTTCCAGAAGGAGGAGGGAATTATTTAGGGATGGTTGGCTGTCAAGAAATATGGAAAGAAATAGATTGTAACATTGACCATGTATTTGTTGCTCAAGGGACAACTGCTACTAGTTGTGGTTTACTTTTAGGTAAACCAGAACATACAACCTTACATGTTATTCCAGTTTTAAAAGGTTTTGATGCGTATGCTGAAATGTATGCTAAATTAAAATGGTTTCTTTTTCAAGATGAATTAGCATCGGAATTGTTAGAAGGTGTAAGGATACATTCAGAGTATCATTTTGGAGGTTATGGTAAGTATACAGATGAATTACTATCTTTTATTCAAAAAACATATAATTCATATCAATTACCTTTAGATCCTATATATACAGCGAAAGCATTTTATGGTATGCTTCAAGAATTAGCGGATGTTTCTTTTAATAATAAGACAATTTTGTTTGTCCATACTGGTGGTATTCAAGTTTGTAAAGAAATAGAAGAAAAGAATAATTTAAAGCTTTTCACTAATTGATTTATTCGTTGATAAGTCGTTAATTTCTTTTTAGATTTTTCATTTGTCTACCAACAATATTTAGTTAAATTTGCACTCAATTTGTAGTTAACTATTTGTAAAATTGAAATCTAAAATAAGCGCATTTTATGCCTAAAAACGAATCCATAAAATCAGTATTAATCATCGGAAGTGGACCTATTGTCATTGGACAAGCTTGCGAATTTGATTACTCCGGCTCACAAGCTGCACGTTCTTTAAGAGAAGAAGGTATCGAAGTAACATTGATCAACTCCAATCCGGCAACCATTATGACGGATAAATTAGTAGCGGACAATGTGTATTTATGGCCTTTGGAACCAGAATATATCGTTAAAATTTTACAATCGCACAAAATTGATGCTGTGTTACCTACGATGGGAGGTCAGACAGGATTGAATCTGGCGATGAAGTGTGAAGAGATGGGTATCTGGGAGGAATACGGAGTGAAAATGATTGGAGTAGATATCGCTGCAATTGATATCACTGAAAATCGTGAAGAATTCCGTGAATTGATGGGGAAGATTGGTGTTGGAATGGCACCTCAAAAAACTGCTAAATCTTTCTTAGAAGGAAAAGAAATCGCGCAAGAATTTGGTTTCCCATTATGTATTCGTGCTTCTTACACCCTTGGTGGTGCAGGTGCATCTGTAGTTCATGATCCAAAAGAATTTGATAGTTTATTGGAAAGAGGTTTACAATTATCTCCTATTCATGAGGTGATGATTGATAAAGCGTTATTAGGTTGGAAAGAATATGAATTAGAATTATTACGTGATAACAACGATAACGTTGTTATTATTTGTTCGATAGAAAATTTTGATCCACTTGGAATTCATACAGGTGACTCGATTACGGTTGCTCCTGCAATGACTTTATCGGATACGACTTTTCAGCGTATGAGAGACATGGCAATTCACATGATGCGTTCTATAGGTAATTTTGCTGGTGGATGTAATGTGCAATTTGCTATTTCTCCAGATGAAAAAGAGGAAATTATAGCAATTGAAATTAATCCACGTGTTTCTCGTTCTTCCGCATTAGCATCCAAAGCAACGGGTTATCCAATTGCTAAAATTGCTGCGAAATTAGCGATCGGATACAATTTAGATGAATTAAAAAATCAAATTACAAAAAGTACTTCTGCGTTGTTTGAACCAACATTGGATTACGTAATTGTAAAAATACCACGTTGGAACTTTAATAAATTCCCAGGAACGGATCGTAAGCTTGGTCTTCAAATGAAGTCTGTTGGAGAGGTTATGGGAATTGGACGTTCTTTCCAAGAAGCCTTACAAAAGGCATGTCAATCCTTAGAAATTGATAGAAATGGTTTAGGTGCGGATGGAAAAGAATTAACGAATCAGGAACAAATTTTACATTCGTTAGAATTTGCATCTTGGAATCGTCTATTTCATGTTTACGATGCTATCAAATTAGGTATTCCTTTCAAAACAATTCATGAGAAAACAAAAATAGACGTTTGGTTCTTAAAACAAATCGAAGATTTAATCAAATTAGAGCGTAAAATGGAGAAATTCCATTTAGGAAATATGCCAAAAGATTTGATGTATACTGCGAAACAAAAAGGATATGCTGATAGACAAATTGCGCACTTATTACGTTGTTTAGAATCCGAAGTACATGCAAAACGTACGGAAATGGGTATCAAACGTGTGTTTAAATTGGTAGATACTTGTGCTGCTGAGTTTGAAGCAAAAACACCTTATTATTATTCGACTTTTGAGTACGAAAACGAGAGTATCGTTTCCGATAAGAAAAAAGTGGTTGTTTTAGGTTCTGGACCTAACCGAATTGGTCAAGGGATCGAGTTTGATTACAGTTGTGTGCATGGAGTTCTTGCTGCAAAAGAATGTGGGTACGAAACAATCATGATTAACTGTAATCCTGAAACGGTTTCTACAGACTTCGATACTGCAGATAAATTATATTTCGAACCTGTATTCTGGGAACATATTTACGACATTATTCAACACGAAAAACCAGAAGGAGTAATCGTTCAGTTAGGTGGTCAGACTGCTTTAAAATTAGCGGAGAAATTAAATCGTTTTGGAATTAAGATTTTAGGTACAAGCTACGAAGCATTAGATTTGGCGGAAGATAGAGGACGTTTTTCTAAATTATTAGAAGAAAACAACATTCTTTTCCCAAAATATGGAATTGTTCAAGATGCAGAACAAGCATTAGTTTTATCGGATGAATTAGGTTTTCCATTGTTAGTCCGTCCTTCGTATGTATTGGGTGGGCAAAAAATGAAAATTGTCATCAATAAAGAAGAATTAGAGCACCACGTGGTAGATATCATCGGTGAAATGGGAAGTAATCAAATTTTGTTAGATCACTTTATTGGCGGTGCTATCGAAGCAGAGGCAGATGCTATTTGTGATGGAGAAGATGTATACATCATTGGTATAATGCAACATATAGAACCGGCTGGTATTCACTCTGGTGATTCGTATGCATTGTTACCTCCGTATAATTTAGGAGATTTTGTATTATTACAAATCGAAGAAATCACTAAAAAAGTTGCAATAGCTTTAAAAACAAAGGGCTTAATAAATATTCAATTTGCTATTAAAGATGATAAAGTATATGTGATTGAAGCGAATCCAAGAGCTTCGAGGACTGTTCCTTTCATTGCGAAAGCATACGATGAACCTTATGTGAATTATGCTACAAAAGTAATGTTGGGTCATTCAAAAGTGAAAGATTTTAATTTCTCTCCTAAAAAAGAAGGTTATGCAATTAAAATTCCAGTTTTCTCTTATGAAAAATTCCCAGACGTTAAAAAAGAATTAGGACCTGAGATGAAATCTACTGGAGAAGGTATCCGATTTATCAAAGATTTAAAAGATCCTTTCTTTACGAAGATTTATTCAGAAAGAAATATGCACTTATCAAGATAAAAATGGCTGTAGTTGCAAGTGTTACAGGAGTAGTTAAAATTATCTTGATTCTTTTAGGATCGATGGTTGTTTTGAAATACCTTGGACAATTAATGGTTGCAAAGCGAAATATAGCAGAACAAAATCGTTTTAGAGAAGAGCAAAACAGTATACAAAAACAGAAACAACATTTTGAGCGAAACAAAGGAAAAATTTCTATTTTAAGAAATGTTAATCCTAGAGATGTCAAAGATGTTGACTTCGAAGAAGTAAATTAAAACAAGAAGAAGAATCCATAGTTATTACTGTGGATTTTTCAATTTTAAATAAAATAATATGAATACATTTTTTAAAACCAATTGGAAACATTTTGCAGCGATTGCAATCATGTTCATTGTTACGATGGTTTATTTCAAATTACAATTTGAAGGCTATGGTTTGAAACAACATGATATTGAACAATTCGGAGGGGCTTCTCATGAAATACAAGATTTTAGAGAACGAACTGGAGAGGAAACGCTTTGGACGAATTCCATGTTTGGAGGTATGCCAAGTGTGCAAATTTCATTATTGTATCAGGGAAATTATTTTAAAGAAATAATCGTTGGTTTTAATAATTTATTTGCAGCACCTGCAGGAATTGTGTTGTTATATATGATTGGTTTCTATATTTTGATGATTTGTTTAAGCATTAATCCTTGGGTTGGACTATTGGGAGCAATTGCTTTTGGGTTTTCAAGTTACGATATCATTATCATACAAGCTGGTCACAATACGAAAGCACTCGCTGTAGCATTTATGGCACCTGTGGTGGGAGCATTTATTATGGCATACCAGCGAAATATACGATGGGGGATTTTACTTTCCGCTATTTTCATGATTTTTGAATTATCTATGAATCACTTGCAGGTGACATATTATTTAGGAATTTTATTGATTTGTATCGGAGTTGTTTTGTTTATTGATGCGATTCGTAAAAAAGCTTATAAAACTTTTTTCTTGACAACGGGTGGATTGATCGTTGCGTATTTATTAGCATTCTTGACAAATTTTGGGAATATTTACCTTACAAATGATTACGCAAAACATACCATTCGTGGTGGAAATGATGTGACGATTACTCCTAACGGTGTGTCCAATTCTGAAAATTCAACAACAGGATTAGATAAAGATTATATCACACAATGGAGTTATGGTGTAGGTGAATCCTTCACTTTGATTTCTCCCTATGTGAAAGGTGGTGGATCCGTAGCGCTTGGAGAAAGTCCATTTGCTGAGGATGTGGAAAACATGGATTTATCGGCTGAAGATATGAAAGGTGTTATGAATCTACCTGTGTATTGGGGTGATCAACCGATGACATCTGGACCTGTATATATAGGTATAATCGTTATTTTCTTAGCATTTTTAGGAATTGTATTCTTGAAAAACCCAGTGAAATGGGCATTGTTAGCAGTGACTATTTTGACCTTAATGTTATCTTGGGGTAAAAATTTTATGGGACTTACCGATTTCTTCTTAGACCATGTTCCAGGGTATAACAAATTTAGAGCGGTTACTATTATATTAGTGATGGTTGAATTATGTGTTCCTATTATTGGAGTATTGTTTTTAGATCTATTAGTAAAAGAGCGTGAAGTGTTAAAAAACAAAAAGAAAGCGTTTTTAATTACTTCTGCTATTGCATTTGCCTTTTTGTTCTTGGTTAAAATAGTTGGATTAGGGGATAACTACCAATCTGCTGGCGATAAAGCACAATTAGACAATGTAGCGTCTAGTATACGTCAACAAATAACAGGAATGAATCCTGCGGATTTAATGGCGCAATACCAGTTAGACGTTACAAATCCACAACAAGTTGATCAATTTGTTCAACAACAAGTTGTTCCATACCAAAAAAGTTTTGATGCTATGAAAACCGTGAGGGCTTCCATCTTTGATAGTAGTATGAATCGTTCGATGTTGTTTTTGTTTTTAGCAATTGCCTTATTAGCTGTTTTGTTTTACACAGAGGTTAATACCGAATACGTAATAATTGGAATGGTAGTTTTAGTAGCAATGGATTTAATTCCTGTAGCTAATAATTATTTAGGAAGCCAAGAACAAGGAAATGGTTATAAATATTGGACGGAAAAAGGCAATACATTGTATGCAACTGCAACTACCAATGCGGATTATAAAATCATGGAAAATGAATTAGCTATCCAACCAAGTTTAAAAAGCAAAATTGCACAAGCAGAAAGTGAAGGAAGACAAAAAGCATTGGATTTAGATTTAACAGGCGCGGCGCAAAGAAATTTAATAGACGCATGTAAATTTTCAGCCTTAAACAGAAATACAAATTACCGTGTTTTTGATATGTCAGGTGGATTTAATAGTGCAACTTCCTCTTATTTCCATAAAGCTTTAGGAGGATACCATGGAGCAAAATTACGAAGCATTCAAAATGTATTTGATTTCCAAATTGCAAATTCAAATTACAAGATTTTTGACATGATGAATGTGAAGTATTTTATTCAAAATGGAACGGAAGCTCAACCTAATCCAACTGCTTTAGGGAATGCTTGGTTTGTTAAAAAAGTAACAAAATACCAAACTCCGAATGATGAAATTCGTGCGTTAGGTTCTGTATTTCAATTAGAAAATCAAACGGAAGGTGCATTAATCGTAAATGGAAAAGTGGTTAAAGCAGCAAAAGTTTTCACTTCGGATAAATTACAATATGTATTGAAAGGAGATACAATGGTGGTTCCTATGTCTGCAGGTATTGTGGAAGGAATGGAAGCGATGTTTGTGATGGATTTGAATGGGAAAACAAATTTAGTTCCTATGCAAACATTAGCAATGGATACAGCACGTTCCTTCTTGAAATTAGTGAAGATAAAAAATACGGAAGAATTTACTCCACGTGAGGAAGCAGTGATGTTAACGAGTGAGTTTTCCAAAGTGAATCAACAAAAATTCACTGCAGAAGGAACCATTTCCATGGTAAGTTATGCACCAAACAAACTAGTGTATTCTTCTAATTCTACTTCGAATCAATTAGCTGTTTTTTCTGAAATGTATTATGCAGATGGTTGGAAAGCAACTGTAGATGGTAAAGAAATGCCGATTGCAAAAGTGGATTACTTTTTGCGTGGTTTGAAATTACCAAAAGGAAAACATACGATTGTATTTACTTTTGATTTACCAGCATATCATACAGCAGGAACTTTAGCTGCGACTTCATCTATTATTATTTTGTTAGGACTAATTGGATTAATCGTTGTGGATATAAAGAAAAAAAAGGGAATAATTACCGATAAATTGTAAAAAGTATACGTATGAAGAAGATATTCGTTTTATTGTTTTTTATTTCCGTTTTTATTTCATCAAGTAAAGCTGCATATTTAAAAAATATTCCTCAAACTTTGAAGCAACCAAATGGTGAAACATTACATTGTTTTGCAACTGGAGATGAATATTATAGTTGGAATCATGATGTCGATGGGTATACAATAGTAAAAAATAAAAAAACAGGATATTGGGTGTATGCAACCTTGCAAAATGACATTTTATTACCAACTTCATTTTTCCCTAACATTCATAATCCCAAGTTAGTTGGCTTAACTCCTTGGTTAAATATTTCGAAAGAGAAAATACACGATATCTATGTAAATTCTGAAATGTATTTGACATTAAATAGGAATCAAAAAAAACGACCTGGTATAGGAAAAGGTTTGATAAATAATATTGTTGTTTTTATTAAATTTAACGACAATCAGAAGTTTGAAAAAACATTATCTTTTTTCAATACACTTTACAATGATTCAACAATTAATTCCTCTTCTGTTTATTCCTATTACAAGGAGGTTTCTCATAACGATTTTACTATTAAATCAACATTTTATCCAAAGAATAATGAAAATGCAAATTTATTATATTACCAAGATGAATATACTCGAGAATATTATTCACCTTACGACTCCATTTCAAATCCAATTGGTTATCAACCAGAAGAACGATCTGTTAGGGAGCTTCAATTACTAAAAAATGCTTTACTCGCAATTAAAGATAGTATACCAGAGAATTTAAATTTAGATATGGATAACAATGGTTTCATTGATAATGTTTCTTTTGTTATTCAAGGAAATCCAGAAGGATGGAGTAGTTTATTATGGCCACATAGATGGTTTGATTCCAACGGTATTAAAATAGGAAGTTATACATTTAAAGATTATAATTTTTTAATTGAAAATCATACCGATGTTGGTGTACTTTGTCATGAATTTTTTCACACACTTGGAGCGCCAGATTTGTATCATGCAAGTCAAGATGGTATAGAACCTATAGGTGTTTGGGATATAATGGCAAATACTACAACGACTCCTCAATATATGAATTCAATGTCGAGGTATATGTTTGGAGGGTGGAACGTAGATATGAATGAAATAAATAAAAGTGGAGTATATACGCTTAATCCTGTATCATCTACTAAGAATAATTCTTATTACTATCATATACCTAATACAACGGAGTATATAATATTTGAATATAGAAAAAAAACAGGAGTGTTCGAAAGTAATTTGCCAAATTCTGGTTTATTGATTTATAGGTATAATTCTTCAATTAATGGAAATTTTGGTGGACCTCCTGATGGCATATTTGCGTATCGACCATTTGGTGATTCTAAAACGAATGGCCAACTTAATAATGCCACTTTCTCTAAAGAATCTGGTAGGACTCAAATGAATATCAATACTGATTGTAAACCCTATCTTTCCAACGATTCATTAATACACATAGATATTTATAATGTAACAGAAGCTAAAAATACAATAACTTTTACAATTGGAATTACAGATTCTTTAGCTGCAGATTTTGACTTGAAAAATAAACACGTTTGTTCTAATTCTTCTATTCAATTTACTGATAAATCCATTGGAAGTCCAATTTCATGGAATTGGAATTTTCCAGGAGGTAATCCAAGTACTTCAAACGAACAAAATCCTATTGTTAGTTATACGAATATTGGAAAATACGACGTTGAATTAACCATTAAAAATAGTAATGGTGATGAAATGAAAATGGTTAAGAAACAATATGTTTCAGTGGATAGTTATGCAATTAATCTACCAGATACATTAATTGCACAATGTGGTTTGATGAATTCATTAACACCTGAAATTTGTAATGAATCTAATTTGAATATCCAATATACATGGACACCAAGTAAAGGGTTATCTAATCCTACTATTTTAAATCCAACGTTTAAAATTACCGAAGATCAATCCTATATTTTACATGCAAAATATAATTCATTAACTCTTAGCGATACCATATATGTTCGTGTAGAAAAGCCAAGAATTATAAACCTTCCTGACACTGTTGCCAGTATGAACGAGGACAGCGTGTTAATAAATATTGAACCCAATATAAGTACAAAAAAATATATCAATTCCGTAAATAATCAATTCAAAAAAATAAATTTTAGTGTTGGAAATTTTGGTTTAATTGTCACTAATGGATGTTATAAAGATCCAATAAAAATGGAGAAAGATGTGAATAATCAATATAATGGATGTAATTCATTTCCAGAAGATTCTTTTAAAAATAAAACGGCTTTAATTAACAGAGGTTCTTGTCTATTTTCAAATAAAGCATACAACGCTCAAATTGCGGGAGCAACTGGCGTAATTATTGTCGATAGTGTACCAAATAACCCAAATTTCTTTTCTTCTTTTACAGGAATTGACCATATTAATGAGATTATTATTCCTGTAATACTGATTAATTTTGAAAATGGCGCATTAATTAAACAATTAATAGAGAGTTCCAACGATGTAACCATTACTATTGGTTCAGATGATGACTCTTTAAAAGTTGAAAGTGAGGATGTATTTGAAACGATTCAATTAAACCATTATCAATTTAAATCTTTACCTAAAAAAAGCAAATTCCTCAAATTTAGTATTTCTACAGTGGAAGGATGTAGGTCTGTTGATTCCATTTTTGTTAAGGTTAAATCAAAAAATTATCTAAACGTTGAAGATATATCTATTGAAAATATTGAAATATACCCTAATCCTGCAAGAGATTACATTATCATAAAAACTGAAAATTCAGAAAACAATCATTTTGAAATTTATAATTATTCAGGATTAAAACTATTTTCCGATAAAATAGGCAATGAAAATCAAATGGTTTCTACTATTTCATGGGCTAAAGGATTGTATTTGGTAAAAGTGATTAATAATATGGATGTACAAATTAAAACATTCGTCATTGAATAAATATAAAACTCTTACTATCATTTTTTTAACAATTACCCCCATATTTCAGTGCCTTTGCAAGAATTAGTGAGTATTTTTGTTTCACAATTTTAATTGGAATTTTTACTATGAAAAAACTTATAAACTCCATTTTTTCCATGCGATTAATGGCACTTGCAATGTTAGTGTTTTTAGTTGCCATTGGTTGGGCTACTATATTAGAGTCAAAATACGATATTCAAACAGCAAAAATATTAGTTTACAATGCACGATGGTTTGAGGTGTTATTAGTTTATTTAGCTTTCAATTTAATAGCAAATATTTTCCGTTATAAAATGTTTGAACGTGAAAAAATGGCAATGCTAACTTTTCACATTTCCTTTATTGTGATATTGATAGGAGCAGGGGTAACTCGTTTTTTTGGATTTGAAGGATTGATGACAATTCGTGAAGGAAAAACAAGCGATTTTATTTATGCATCTGATCCACACTTATGGTTTAGAATAAATGATCGCGTGAAGCAATACGAAGTTAATCGTAAGACTTTTTTGTCGGAAGAAACAAGTAATGATTTTGAGATTGAGATCGATTTCCCAAATCATAAATCCCCTGTTAGTATTGAATATGTTGATTTTAAAAAGAAACAAATTGACTCATTATTGATAAACGATACAATTAAAACAGGTGTATTAGAGATCATTACAGATGGTATGAAATCTAATTATTTAGCTCCAAATAGCTTTGTAATGGTAGGGGATAATGCACTATCGTTTGAGAAAAAGAATTCAATGCCAGGAATAGACATAATAAAGCAGAAGGGTAAATTAATGATTCAATCAAAATTACCAGTTAGCTATTTACCTATGGCCAGTATGATGAAGTACCGTCAATCAGGACAAAATCCTCCAGAAGATGCTTTTACTAAAATCCCTACGGATAGTTTAGTTCCATTTTTACCAACTACATTGTATGTGGTTGCTGGACAACAATTCGTTTTCAAACGGGAAGTTCCCCATGCGAAAATGGTAAAGATGTCTTCAGGTAGAAAAGATGTAGGTGTGGACATATTAACTGTTAAGGTTACAGACGGATCTAAATCTAAAATTGTGGAATTAGTTGGTGGAATTGGACAAATCCCTGAACATACTGTATTTAATTTTGAAGGTTTAACCTATGAAATGGAATATGGCTCCTCCAAAATTTATTTACCTTTTTCGGTTGGATGTAAAGACTTCCGTTTAGCTCGCTATCCAGGTTCACAAGTTGCTTCTTCATTTGAAAGTGATGTGACAGTAATTGATACAGCAAACCGGTATTCTAAAGACCATACAATTTTCATGAATCACGTGATGGATTACGATGGATATCGTTTTTTTCAATCGAGTTATGATCAAGATGAAAAAGGTACACGTTTGAGTGTTAACCACGATTTTTGGGGAACAAACATCACGTATTTTGGCTATTTATTAATGATGATAGGAATGGTTATGTCTTTATTTGCACCAATTGGAAGATTCAAAGAATTGTTAGGTAAAATAAATAAATCGAAAGCGAGAAACTTGTCCATAGTTTTGGTATTAATGACTCTTGGTTTTGGCAATCTTTCTTTTTCCCAAGACGCACATGCAGGTCACGATCATAAGCAAGAAGCTCCAAAAGATGTTTTTTACATTATGTCCGAAGAACATAGCGAGGAATTAGCAACTTTGTTAGTACAAGATTACGATGGAAGAATAGTTCCTGTTCACACTTTGTGTGATAATTTATTGCGAAAGATTTATGGAAAAAACAAATTTGAGAAGTATAATGCAGTGCAAACTATGTTTAGTATGCATATGTACCCATCACATTGGATTAAAGAGAAAATCATTTCTGTACCTTCTGTATTGAGAGAGCCTTTGAAATTAGATAAATTGGCGAGCTACGAAGGATTGATTGATCCAGAAGGAAACTTCAAATGGATGGAGAAATACAATGAAGCCCACCAAAAAATGGAGTCAAAACGTTCTGAATTTGATAAGAAAATCATCAAATTGGTAGAACGATTTCAAGTAGTTGGATCTATTTTCCAGTGGGAGTATATGAAAATTCTTCCGTTAAAAAATGACCTGAATAATGCATGGTATGTTCCGTTAGATTTGAGCTTGATGAAAAAAGATTCAGCTTCTTCCAAATTTGCAATGCAATATTTCGTTGCTGTTAATGATGGTTCAAAAAACAATTCATTTGGTTTGGCATTGGATAAATTAAATTCTTTAAAGCAATTTCAACGTTCAACTTCTAAAAAGATAGTTCCTTCCGAATCACTGGTGAAAATGGAGGTAAGTTACAATAAAATGAATATTTTTAAGAATACGATGTATAGCTATTTTACATTGGGATTGATTCTTTTGATAATATATTTTGTTCGTGTATTTATTAACCCTACCGAAAATTCAGAAAAAAACATTCGAAAAATTTCTTTACCATTTATTGTGTTGATAGCAGTTATCTTTCTTTATCATGGAATTGGTATAGGAATGCGTTGGTACATATCTGGTCATGCACCTTGGAGTAATGGTTATGAAGCAGTGGTTTTTATTTCTTGGGTATCAATGATCGCAGGTTTTGTATTCTCACGTAAAAATGGTGCTGTATTAGCTGGAACCGCAGTACTTTCATTCTTTATTTTATTTGTGACAGAGTTAAATTTAATGGATCCAGAGATTACTCCATTGCAACCAGTTTTAAAATCGTATTGGTTAATGATACATGTAGCGATTATTACTGGTAGTTATGGTTTCTTAGGATTAGGAGCAATTTTAGGTTTCTTAAATCAGGTAATGTATATTTTTAGGAATTCTAAAAATGGTCAACGAATTTCGAAGCAAATCAATGAGATAACTGCAATTTCTGAATTGACAATAACCATCGGTTTATTCATGTTGACCATTGGTACATTCTTAGGAGGTATTTGGGCGAATGAGTCGTGGGGTAGGTATTGGGGATGGGATCCAAAAGAGACTTGGGCTTTGGTTTCCGTTTTAGTATATGCAATTTTATTACACTTACGATACATTCCAGGATTAGCAAGTAAATTCACGTTCAACTTAGTTAGTTTTTGGAGTTATGGTGCGATTATCTTCACCTTCTTTGGAGTAAACTTCTATTTAGTTGGATTACACTCGTATGCGCAAGGAGAAGGATTAGCAGAAGTTCCAGATTGGATATTTTATACCGTTGGATGCTTTGCTTTGTTTTCGTTTGTTTCTTGGTGGAGAAATCGTAAATATTCAAAAGTATTAATTGTAGAATAATGAAACTCGACATACTAGCTTTCGGAGCACATCCTGATGATGTAGAATTATCTGCATCGGGAACCATTTTAAAACATATTGCACAAGGTAAAAGTGTTGGTATTGTAGATCTCACACAGGGGGAAATGGGTTCTCGTGGAACGATAGAAACACGTTATGAGGAAGCGAAAAACGCTGCTGAAATTTTAGGAGTAAGTTACCGTCACAATTTAAAAATGGAAGATGGTTTTCTTTCTAATACCAAAGAAAATTTACTGAAAATTGTAGAACAAATTCGCTTATTGAAACCAGAAGTGGTTCTTGCGAATGCAATCGATGATCGTCATCCAGACCATGCAAAAGGAAGTAAGTTGGTTTCTGAAGCTTGTTTTCTAGCTGGTTTAGTTAAAGTGGAAACAACGTATAATGGTATAAAACAAGAAGCATACAGAACTAAATCAGTATATCATTACATTCAAGATCGTTATATTATTCCTGATTTTGTAGTGGATGTAACAGAATTTCATGCGACAAAAATGCAGTCAGTCTTAGCGTATAAAACACAATTTTTTAATCCAGAACAGGAAGGGCCTCAAACTCCAATTTCTGGTCAAGATTTTTTAGATTTTCTATCCAGTAGAATGGCAGAATTTGGAAGACCAATAGGAGTGAAGTATGCAGAAGGTTTTACCGTCGAACGATTATTAGGTGTTGAGGATATACTTACATTGAGATAAAACGTAATTTCACCTATAATTTGGTGTGTATATTTTCTTTTTATCCTATTCGTGTTTAATTACTTCAAATATTAACTCACCTCGATGCAAAAAATGCTACTAAAAATACTAAAGCATCGTAATTCAATCGGTCATTTTTGGTAAAATATTTTTCTAATAGCTACAGTTTTCCCCTAATAAATTTTTTTGCAACAAAATATTGCTTAAAATTCCACAAGTTAGCTAATATGAAAGTTAACATGAAAACAGGGAGTCAAACCCTCCATTTGACCAAAAAAGACTAACCCCTAACAATACAAGTACTAACATATACCCACAATCTTTCGATGTAAAAATAAAAGCCTTTAGATAAAAATTTAGAGGTGTAAGAAATTTTGATTTTTTTAGATTATGCCAAATTTATGCATAGTAACCAACCTATAGTCATTATCCTAAAAATGTGTATTTTGAGGGTTATTGCATAAAAAAAAAGGGAAGCTTTTGCTTCCCTTAGTGATCCCGCTGGGACACTGGTTAAAAGCTCAACCGATTGTTTGTGTATGGTTTATGTTTTAATCTAAAATTGTCGGCGCGATTGTCGTCCTAATTTTTAGTGTTATTTAGTAGCAATTAAAAGAACTAATTTCAGTTGTAAATTTAACTAATCAATCTACTATTTCCAATCAAATTCAGCTAAATTTAATTGATTAAATTACTTTATTATATCTGTGATTTTTTCTTCTTCTAATCCCAGATACAAACATAGTTCGGAAATTGAAATACATTGATGTTCTTCTTTTTTGAAATGCATTTTCATTCTCTTTATTAAAGTTCGTGAATAACGTTCGCTTTTACCGGTTACAACCATTATATCTTTTGGATATATTACTACTCTTTTCATCTCGTGAGTTTTATTTTATGTCAAACGTATATTGTTATGTTTTATAACAATTTACAATCGGTGATACAATTACCATACTTAAAAAGTATTAGTAGATGCTGTTTTATCTACTTAATATGTATTGTTACGGACAAAATTAACGCCTTTTTTAGTGGTAATAAACTACCAAAGTGGCATAATCTAACACAAAGTTAATTTATCGGAAGTACACATTTTTATTGGTATTAGTAGCCTTATATATTTGAATAATCAAACGAAATTTAATTCTAGATACGAAAGAAGTTTGAAGGATTATGAAAGTCATAATCTATAAAAGTTGAAGTATAATACATTAAAAAAATGGCAAGACAAACAGGCCTTTTAAAAGTAAAAGGAACGTTGGATAACGTGACCTTTTACAAATCAAAAGATGGACATCTCGCAAAGATGAAAACGAGTGTGGATGCTGCACGAATTGCAAGTGATCCAGCGTTTGCAAGAACACGAGAAAATGGAAAGGAGTTCGGTAATTCTGCTTCAGCAGGGAAGTTATTACGTGATTCCTTACGTAACATTACTGTAAACATCAGTAACTCGACAAATGTTGCACGAATTACTCAAATTATGACCCAAATTAAAAACATGGACACTACTAGTGCTCGTGGGCAACGTAATGTTGGGGTAGGAGTATCAAATGCTTCGGCAAAAGCATTGTTAAAGGGGTTTGAGTTTAATCCAAATTCACTTTTGGGAAGTATGCTATACAAACCCTATGCATTGACTCCTGCAACTGGTGTAATCAATATTGCAAGTTTATTACCTGCATCGGATTTAACTTGGCCCAATGGAGCAACTCATGTGAGTATAACAGGTGGTTTCGGAAACATCAATTTTGCAACTGGTGTTGTTGATTTTAAGTTGACAAATGTTGTGAATTTAGCATCCGTTGCTGCAAGTTCAAACGTTACATTAACTCCAACTGCTGTTCCATCAGGAACAGGAACAAAAATCTTCTTGTTAAAGTTGGAATATTTTCAATTAGTAAATGGAATTCAATATCCAATGAAAAACGGTGCTTACAATTGTTTGAAAATAATTGAGGTTGCCTAATTGAAAATTGACGTGCATTCGTGCACGTCAATTTATTTACTCATCTTTTAAAAATTGAAAAAATGAATTTAGTTCAAAGAATGAAATCACCAACACCGAACTTCTTCAAGGTATTAAGAAATATTGGTTTGGGTTTAGCTGCCGCAGGTGGTGCATTATTAGCAACTCCTTTTCACTTACCAGAAATTATTTCGACAATTGGAGAATATTTGATGGTTGGTGGTTCTGTGGCTTCAGTAGTTTCACAGTCTACTGTGGAAAGTGAGAATTAATAAACGTTTTAATACCTAACTAACTATGCAACCTCATCACGACCATACAACTAGTGCAGGAACATTAACCGGAACGGTGTTTACCGTTTGTGCGATGATTGATACGCATGACTATTTAAAAACGATTATCCTTGCCTTTGTTGGTGCTTTCGTGAGTTTTGTGGTTACGTTGGTTTTAAAAAAGGTAATGAAGCGATTTGAAAAGTAAACAAATTTCAAAAAAAAGAAACCCCACTCGAATTGTTTTGAGTGGGGTTTTGAGATTTTTAACGGTTTCGGGCTTTGCGTTTGGGTGGAGTTTCATGTAGAATAGGAGTAGAAAGTACAATCATCACTTTAAATACATATTGTCTTTGAAGCTCTTTGCTCGCTATTTTGCCAAACGGCTTTTAGTAGACGTATTTTTTAGCCTAAGTCAAGAGTTAATTGAATACTTTTATTGTATTTTGATTTAAATAGTTCTTCAAATTTTGATTTATTTTCTGATATTGACATTAAGGTAGTTACTTCTATAATTTGTTTTTTTAAATGTTCTCTACCTATTTCAGGAGTTAAAGATTGATGAAATCTGTATTTCCAATTGCCTTTTTCTGTCTTGGGTGTATTATCTTTTATTTTTTCTATTACACCATTTGGTAATTGTTCATAAATATATTTATTAGTTAATGTTCCTATAAAAGACGGTTTGTTTTTTATATACTTAGGTATGAATGGTAGTTTCCATAATCTAAAAACCTCTTTATAAAAATCATCTGTAAAAGTTAATTGCCATTTTAAAATTTCTTCAGAAACATATGATGTTAATATTTTTTGTAACTCATATCTTTCTCTTTCATATTGATAACCTGTTGCTTCATCAATTAATGCAATTATTCCAACTCTAGCAAATCCTCTGATTAATATTTCACATTGGTCTGCAATAATTTTTTGCCTTGATGAAAGTTTAATTACTTTTCTTGCTTCTAAAAATGCGTCACAAATATCGGCTAAAACAGTAGCTTCATATCCATTAATCTTTTGAGTACCTCTATAGCATTCAATAGGTTCATAATGTCCAGCTGTTTTATCCTTATAAATAAAGGGTTCTAATGATTTTTGACTTAAATATCTGGCCAGTCTTGTACCAGATTTATTTTCTGAATCTTCTTGTAAATTTAATGCGTTTTGCATTGCATTTCCAGATAAAAGTCTAGTTCCGTCTTCTAATACGTAACAAGGTATTATTGTTTCTCCTAAAGTTATTTCTCCTTCGTGTATTATTTTATTTGATTTCATTTTGTATGGTTTTTATATGTTTGCTAACTATTAGGCGCTTGGCGAAGATGGCGATTTCGAAGCAGTAAACTAACAGACAAGCACAAAACTTGATGCTAGATAGAATGTTCCAATAACCATATCCCCCAAATTGATTTAAACGACAGTTAGCATAGTGTCTCCTTCGTAAGTCACCTCTATTTATTTCTTATTATTTTTAATATTGTCGCTTAAGACACTACTAATTTGTGATGCTTTTCTGTAATTGTTTTTAACAATTGCTTCATATAAAAACTGATTTAATTTTGGTAAGTCAGTAAATTCTGTCAGCTTGTTATCATATAAAAGTTTTGAAAAATGTCCTATTTGTATTGAGTTTGTTTTTGCTAAAATTATTTCGTCAGTATGGATAACTTTCTCGAAATAATATTTCCATCTTTCTGCTGTGATTTTGGAAAGTTCCTCATAAGCAATCAGAGCCGCATTCCAAGATGTCCCATAAGAATTTCCTAGATAAACTGCTAAGTATGCTTGCATACATTCAATTAATGCAGGTGCTGGTATTGTACTACCTAAACTACTAAGTTTCCTTATAATTGCAGGTTCATTGTAGAAGTTGTTACTAGCATAATGTGTTTCAATAACTTGTTTAGCTGTTTTAATAAAAGTGACAGACCTTAAATTCTCAGGTACAAAGTCAAATCCATTAACTTTTAATAGCGCATTTTTCAAGCCAGAAGCTGCAACAGTATTACCAGCAGCAGTAACATCTCTATATGCCGTTCCTATATTCCATTTATCACTTTCTCCAAGTCTGTTCCAAATATTAGGAGTAATCAAATTTAGATTGGCTAAAGAGTGTTCAAGTTTCGCACCAATATCATTTCTGATAGAGGATATTAAAATCGTCATCACTGTTCGCAAATAAAACAAAGGTGAATTAATAACTTGTTCAACTTGTGCATCGTTAATTCTCAAAGTTTCATTTAGAAGTCTGTCTCTAAACTTTGAAAATTCTAAAGCAATTGAAATATCTTGTTCACCTAATATGTATTGAACGCTCGATTTTACTATTGAAAATGCAGTAGCATAATCAAGTTGTTCTTCTGCGTTCTTTGAAAAATAGTGAGTAATTAATTCATTACTTTGTCTAAGTCGTAAAGCTGCAGTTGTTCCAATTACGCCTAACTGCTCAGCTAATTGAATAGCAGTATAGTCCGTAATTTCGGTATCTACTGAAGTTGTTTCGTCAAAATCCTCTTTACCAATCATTTCCCCAATAAACTTCATACCAAGTGTTGCTATGGTTTCTTTTAATTTTACCATAGATTTCTTCCAAGCATATTCAGCAGCCATATCAAAGGCTTCAATTTGAAAGGCAGCAATTATTTGACTTTTCTGTTTTATTGACAAATTGTTTGCGTATGGAACAATATCCTTCGCTTCCTTCAAATTAGGAGGAAGATTTAATCCATTTGGACCTTGCCATATTTGTATTTCATTCACTTTTTCTGCCATAATTTTAAATTTCCATCTTGCGATTTGTAAAAACACAAACTGAATAGTTCACTATTTTCCATTGATTTAAATGCTTTAGACCTTGAACCACCAACAACCACATCGCCATCCTTTAAATAAGTGTCTATTAAAATATGATATCCTATTACTTTCCCTTTGTTGCTAATTATTGTGATTCCATCATGATTAAGCATCGCTTTAAAAACGGAGGAATGTGTTTTTAAATTGATTGAAGATTCATTATTTTTGTTTAATTCTGCATCAATTATTAATGCTTCAAAATCAATTGGAGTTGATAAATAAATACCTCCATTACCTGTTATTTTAGCTTTTAGAGCATTTAAGGATTCTTCATTGTCTTCTACAATACCAATCAAATTGCCATGTCCATTTTTAAGTGCTTCATCAATAACTTTTTCAAAAAAGGTTTTAATATTCACTCTTAGTTTTACTTCGCAGTTTAATACTATGCTATCACAAAGAATTTGAATTTCATTTTGAGATAACTCTTTTTGTTCGTCAAGTGTCAATGAAACGATAAGTTTGTTTTTAAGCCCTGCAAGTTCAACGGTTTTTTGTCCAATGTTCCTGATGTATGCAATAGTAATTCCTTGGTAATCTTCAATTTTCAATTGTCCCACGGTCTGATTATATATTGAAGGGCTTGTTTCAGACATTTCTGCACTTGTTATTCCATATTTTATTCTATTCCCTTTTATTTCAATACAAATAATCCAACTGTTAGTTGCTAAAGGAGCACAGAGTTTAATTGCATTTTTAAACTCCGAAATTGATAATTCAGCTTCTTGAATAAGAATTTCCTTGTTAGGGATTGTTTTAAAAAAATCGAGACTATTTGTTACAAGTATTTCTGGAAATAGAGCATTACCTTCTTCGTGATAATCTGAAATAAGATTAATTATTTCTAAAATTCCTAATTTGGTTATATCGTCTTTTGCAAAGCCTTCTTCATAAAGAAAATTGCCAATAGAGTCAATAATACTGTCTCGTAATGATGCTTTTTTTATTTCTGGCATTTTATCTTCATTATTTTATAGTTTATGATTGTTTGCAACTTCAAATAGAATTCTAACCACCATCAACTTAGATTACTCACTAAATATAACCAAAAACCACCAATCAAAATCCTACTACCTATAAAAACAGGTAGTTTTACCTTACAAATTAAGGCACTACTTCAGCACCTCGAATATCAACGCTCGTTTCATTTGTTTGATTAAGTCTAGTTGTTTTTGAATATTGACTTGGTGTTTTTCCATTTGAACGATTTTGGAAATATTCTTTCGGACCTTTTCCGGATTGATGGTTAGCTTTTCCAATCCTAATTTGATGAGGTCAGACAATTCACGCAGACGAATAAACGGAATAACGGAACCAATCAAATGAGGATGTATGGCTTTTCCTTGCCACATCCCAAATAATAACCAGTACAATTCTTCTTTGTCCTGGTCATTTTCACAAAGACAAACAAAACAATTCGGACAAGGGGTTAACAGTGGTTTACCACTGTTATTTCCCTTGTTTAAAATGAAAAAGTATGATCCTTGATATGCTTTTTCTTCTCGATAGGTAGTTAATCTAAACTGTATCATAACTATCTACTTAAAATTAAAGATTGTGCATACTGATACAGGCTTTTAAGCATTTGCTTTTTATTACTGCTCGTTTCTTCCTTTACCTTTTCTAAGATGATTATTAACTCTGCCTTGAGTTCTTCTTTGGTCATTTCTCTCAAAATGGCTCTAATAACTGCTAGATTGGTGCGTTTGTACATAATTCAAGGTTTAAAAATTATGCTCGCCCTTTTAGGGCTTCGCCCAGATAAATTTTTTCAAAAGAAAAAAAAGAAAAAAAGAAAGCCATTTCCACTGGAGACAAAGGGAAAGGCTGTCAAGGTTTTTGAAAAAAAAATGCTAATGAGATTAAAGACAGAATAAATAATATATTCCGATGTTATTACCAAAACAAGGAAAGTAAGTCACATTTTATTTTCAAAACCCGTAGGGCTTGACCTTTACTGCCTGAGTGGGCGGATATGTGCGATTGGCGACTAAATTTGCGACCTATTTTTGATTTTTTATTCATTGAAGTAGTATCTAAATTGAGGTTACAAAGCTGAATGAAGAATTATTTAACGTAGCGAAATATCAAAGCGTGGGGAAAAAACAAGTGTATTTCGACAAGCTCAATACAGGTTTGAAATCTTGTAACGTAGTGAAAAGATGAATACTCTTGTGTGGGGAATGGTAAAGTTGCTGTGGCATTACGACTTTAGGAGAAATGACATAGCTACTGTGAAGGTGGACTTAGAATAACCTTTTCATACTGTCACACACTTCTACATGCTATAATGAAAACTGATCTCGATACTACTTTTAAATATTTCATCCAAACATAAAAACACACGATGCTAGCATATCTGTATAGGCATTGTTTACAATGCTCGAAAATCAAATGTGAGGGTTGCGAACATTTGGGAAATATTTCAGATTAATGATAAATATGAAAGTTTTAAGGTAATGGAGCCTTCAGCTGTGCGTTGGAAAACAGGCAGAAGAATGTTTTATAAGTTATGGATTAGGAATTATGAACTGAATAAAGAATAATATTAACGAAGTGAATTTCTGCCTGCGCGCGCGAGCCGACTGCGAGTTGAGCGAAGGGGGGAGAGTAGAGCGATGACGAAGGATGAGGAAGCGCGGGAACGACCTCTGCAGTATGCACGAAGGTTTGGCGCATTTTTTTGCTTGTGTAATGGAAAAAGACAAGTGTATGAAATTTTGAAGCGTAGCGGAAAAATGAATACTCTTGTGCGGGGAGTGGTAAAGCGGCTTTGATGAATGTAGGCAGCCGACCAAGGCACGCCGAAAGGAAACAAAACGGCTGTAAACGAGGATTGCAAAAAATGTGACAAACCTGAAGCCTGAGCGATTTAGCAGGCGAGCCTAACCCAAACGGCGACAGACCCCCAATAAAAGTGACGAGTGACGAGAGATGTGCGAAGATGCAGGTGTGTAGGGGAATGAGGAGACTCACTTATTAGGGGCTTGGGGGGATGAAGAAGCCGTGACTGACGACGCAGGAGGACGAAACAAAAAAAGCAAGTGGAAAACCGTGATGAGGAATTCTGACGAATAGGTTTGGAACGGTATAAACAAGGGACTGGAGTATACGACAGGCTTGTATTACCCTTGTTTATATGCTTTTTTTGTGAAAGGACGAAAAGGAGGAAGACCGTATTACCTTTCATTATGGTCTGAAATATCAAATTTAAATGGAAATCAATAAGCTAACTTACCTTTGAGTTGAAGAATAATGTTATTTTCATCTTCTTTAAGTTGATTAATTTCATAAATAAGTTGATTGATTTTGTTATCAATTTGTTCTAATTTGACTAAATCATTGTCAATTTTGTTTGCAACTTGGTTTGATAGTTTTTCTTTTTTACTATTTTTTATATGAACCCATTCTTTACTATTAATATTGAATTGCAAGAAATGTATAAAATCAAATTTTGTAAATGAATCTTTATAGTTGTTGATAAAAATATTTAAATCAATCGATATTGTAGACTTATCTAAAGAATTGATTTTGATTAATTTAATTTCATCAATTTTATTTTTGTAAAAAGGCTCTATAAATATTTCATTACCATCTTTTGAAGCAACAATATCAACTCGAATAGTCTCATTTTTTATTATGTAAGTTTTTTCAATTTCAATTTTATCAAACTCGTATTCTTTTTCTTCTAATAATAATATGTCATATTCATCATCCTCAAAATTATTATAACCGAGCTTTTTTTTAAATTTTTCATTTCTAAATTGACCTTTGATTTCTGGTAAAAGAATCTTAACTATATCATTTTTGAAAATCTCTTTTGCGAATAAATGTAAAAATGATTCTAGTTTAGCATTGCAATTTGAATCTTTATTATGTCTAAAATGAGGTGTTGTTTTATTTCCAGGATCATTTATCGCAATTAAATCTGCTTTACATTCAAAACAATAACAATTTGATTTTAGACCATTAGGAACATCGTTCGGGTGAACAAATAAATTTGAAGTTTTATCTTTTGCAAAAGGAAAACAAATATCATTATACATAAACTACATCTTTGTAAATTAATTAATTAATAATACCCCTTTCCTTCAATGCAATGTCTAATACCGCCTTCAGGTGCTTGCATATCGCCCTTATACCTTGGGATTACATGGCAATGAAAATGAAAAACTGTTTGACCTGCATCTTCGCCGCAATTCATACCTATATTATATCCTGTTGGGGAATAATCATTCTCTATAATTGACTTTGCTTTGGTGATTAACTCATTTAGATTTTGACTTTCACTTTCAGTCAATTCAAAAAAATCTTGACGTAGTTCTTTTGAAACGATTAATAAATGGCCAGGAGATACTGGGTATTTATCTCTGATTATAAAAAAATATTCATTTTCGAAAATTCGAATGGATTTATCTAATTCTAGAAAATTATTCATCGTATAATGTTTTGGGTTTCCAACCTACTAATATTTCGGTGTTTTTATAGAGTAAATTCATCTTTGAAGTCAATTCAAACGTGTTTTTAACTCCTAAGCTAATTAAGACAGAATTTTTTAGCGAATGTTTATGTTCCTCTGTAAAAAATAGATTTCTTTTCAATAATTTTTCAAAATAGGTTTTCTCTGCAGGTGCATTAAATTTTCCTTGACTACCACGGTTACACTCTTTACATGAAATCACTAGGTTCCAAACTCCATTAATGTTTGCACCCAGTAATTCAATACGGGTAGCGTAGGAGTGAGGTAAAAAGTGATCTACATCGGGAAAATCATCTTCTACTTTTGAAGTATTCTGATTCATTTGTTTGTTACAATAAAAACATTTTCCTTTTTGATATGGGAATAATATCGTTACAGCACTACGTAAATTAACCCTCTCATTTTCTTTAGAAATTGAAATAAAATCTCCATCTATGTATTCTAATAAATTCGGAGATAGTTTATTTTTCCAAGCTTCTTCAACAACATTCCAGCGACTTTGATTCTCAGCTTTTATTATTTCTTTTAGAGCATGGTTTTCCAAAATAGCATTCAAATTGTCTGTTAGAAATAACTTTTTTGATTTACTGTCTTTCTCAAAAAGAATGTCTTTTTCTTGAATTGTTGAACCTCCAACATTATGAAATGCATCAAAAACATTGTTGTAAATATTACGTTCTGCTACATTTATTAGCGTCTCCCAATCAGAATCAAGTTTATATCGGTCAAATGCTTCTGTTAATGAATTTTTACCTGCAACCCACTGATCTGGACATTTACTGTAATGAAAATATAATTCTTTAACAAAATCATCTCTTAACTCAGAAAATTTGACCTCTGAAGATGAATTCCTATTTAATAATGCATTTGTTAAAGCAAATTTATAGGTTGAAACATTATTACCAAACAAAACAATAGTTCTTAATGCTAATAAAGCATCATCTGAATTATTATAATATGACCTAACAATTGGCTTCATCAAAAAAAAATATTACTAATTTACATTAAAATAATTCAAAATAAATGTGTCATTGTATTCAATAATTTAATTGCTCTATTTTTAAATCAAAAAACGCTTATGGGAACGATTACATTTTTGATTTTATTGGTTATTAGCAATGGATTATTTGCTCAATTAGAATTACCGATATATGATTCTAATGATACGATTATTATGCATAGAGGTTATAAACTTTCGTATAATTCAAAATATAAACAAGCAAATTGGGTGGCTTATCTACTCACAAAAACTGAAACTGTTAAACGTTTTCAACGTGGGGAGTTTTTTGCACCAGACCCACTACTACCAGGAACGGATTTTAAGGTTGACTATTTAAAATCAGGATATGACAGAGGACATTTAGCACCTGCTGCGGATATGGGGTATTCGATGGAAACAATGGTGCAATCTTTCTTTTATTCGAATATGTCTCCTCAATTGCCTCGATTTAATCGAGGAGTTTGGAAAAAATTGGAAATGCAGGTTCGTAATTGGGCAGTTGAGTATGATAGTTTGTATGTGGTTACTGGACCAATCTTTGATTCAGTAATGCCAACTATCGGACCTCATCGTGTTGCAGTTCCAAAAGCTTATTACAAAGTGTTACTGCAAAAACGAAATGGAAATTGGGAAGGAATTGGTTTTGTGTTACCGAATTCAAATGCAAAAGTTGATTTTAAAAATTATGCGACTTCCATTGATAAAATGGAAGAATTAACTGGGATTGATTTTTTTTGGAGGTTGGAGGATAAGGTTGAAATAGAGGTTGAAGGGAGTTTGGGAGGGTTTTAATACCTCATCAAGTATAGCAGCTTTGGGTTAATTTCTCAATCAAAGCAAGATTTATAAAAGCTGCTATTCTTGGCTACGTTAATTGTTTTCGTAGCTTGATTTTAGACAAAACGGATTGGTGGAATGCAATGGAGGCAATTGGTTTTGGCTCTGCCCGAACGGAATTGTAAAGCTTTCCGAACTGCAAAACCTTTTGAAAAGACATACCAAAGCGAATTTAAAAGCTCTTGGGATGGCTATTGAAAATGAGTTTTCTGGAGGGAACTTGTAATTGTAGGACGATTAAGACAGCAATAATGTAATAAAATGAGAATGTTATTCATTGGTATCATTTAGTTTTTCCTTAAATAAAATTTCAGAAAAAAGATAGATGAATAATATTAATGGAATAACAAAGAAAAATAAATCTTTATTATAATTTGAGAAATCAATAAAATGACTAAGTACATAAACTAAGATCAAACCAGAGGATACCCACATTATGACAGTAAAGCACTTTAAACCGAGATACAAATCAGATAAACGATTGTCAATTGATGATTTCACTTGTTTAAAATATGTTAATTCATCTTCATTTTCTCTAAAAAAACTCTGATCATATAGATTTTTATAGTCATGAGATGATTGCGAATGTAAGGCAAGAATATCACGAACAAAAAACTTAATCAAAAAAGTAACATAACCAATGTAGCATAGTAAACCAAAACTAACAATAAATAATGGCAGACCTTTGCCTTCTAATCTTGAAATTGCGAAAACTGTAGCAGAAATTGATATTGGAACTGCTATAATTTGATTTGTTAATTTATTAAGAATTTCATTTTGAGAGGAAAAATATTGCTGTTTATAGTCTTTGTATTCTGCTTTGATTTTATCAATTGATAATTCATGAAGATAAACATTAAAATCAAGTTTAGCCTCTAAAATAATTTGATCGATTTTTTCAAAAAAAGAAACATAAGGATTTAAAGATGAGTTTAATAAATGTTTAATCAAAGATTTTTTCAGGAAAACAGGGTATTGTTTGCTCTCGAGCATTAGTGATTTAAATTCATCAAATTTAGTTGAGTAATTAACTGAAGTATTCATTTCAATCACACCTGTAGGAGTAAAAATAAACTTTAATCTTTTTTTCTCAGAAATTGAAGAAAATGTAATTGTTCTATTACTAAGAGAGAAATCATCTATAAATTCAAAATTAACTTCATTTTCATCATATTTTGATTTAAAGTAGCCAATTGATTCAAGAAATGTTTTTGCATTTGAAATTAAATAGTTTTCATTTGGTAATTTATCAATAATTTGAATATCATAACTGTCTGAAAAATAGATAGGGTTTGTATTGTTAAAAGAATTTATAATAATGGGCTTTTCAAAATCGGTAAGTTTTATTTGTGATTGAAATTCATTTATATCTTCAAAAAAAGCAAATGGCAAATTTTTTCTTTCAATTACAATAAAAGAATTTTGATTTTCAAAACTAATGGAATTAGTTTCAAGAATTTTTTTTAAATCTTCAGAATAATCTAATTGAATTTTTTTGCTTATTTCTTTATCATAAGAAAAACCAACTTCTTTAAGGGAACAAAATATTTCAAGTGGGTTCATTTTATATTGTATTGAATTTTCTTACTAAATCCTCAGATCGAATAATGATTTGATTCTCATCGCCTAACCATATTCTACCCGAATCTAAATCATTTTGAGAAAATACCAATTTAATTTTACCTGAAGAAATTTCATACTTTTTGAGTTTTTTTAATGTACTTTCAGGTGCTTGAAATTCAGTTGATATTTCAATTTCTAATTCTTCAAATTTATTTGTTAGGAAATCATCATCGTCCCAAAATGTTCTACTAATATCTCTAATGCGAACAATTCTGCCCGTTGATAAAATATTATCATACAATTTAGTTCTAAATTCATCTGGAGTATATCTTTCGCTATTTTCTGGATTTAAAGGGAAATCATTAATATGTAATTGGTTAACAAGATCTAATAATTTTTGAGTGTCCTCTGCACTTTTATCAGCCAAATCGGCCTCAATCCAATCAAAAAAGTATTGAGATAAATGTGCTTGTTTCTTTGTGAAATGTAAATATCTTGTCTGATTTTGACCTAATTTACCCAAATCAATTCTAACAGCCATTGCTAATTTGTTCGTATTAACAATAGTAGTTGTATTTACTTCAAATTCACCATTTTCATCTCTATTAAAGATAATCTCTTCCTCATCTCTAACAATAAAAACACCCAAGTAATTAATATTTCTATACGTGTATTCCGAGTAAACAAAATAACCACCTGTTGCTAAATTATTTCCAGTTAACAAATCAATCATTCTATTTATTGAATTAACTGAAAAATTCATGAAATTATCATTTGTGAAATCTGAAACAAAAAAGCGAGCACTTATTTGAAATGCTTTAGGCTCAGCAACAATGAACTCTGTTTTTAGCACTTTTTCATCTTTTCGAAAGGAATCATTTAACTTTTCAGTTAACATGGTTACATTATCATCAATTACCATTAAAGATGGTGATAAATGAAGTGAAGGATTACCACTTTGTTCCTTTTCAATCATGTGAATTATTGACTTATGTACAATCATTTTTTGTAAAATTAGTTAATGACACAGTAAACTATTTACGCACTTCATTTTTATTGTTAAAAATTTCTTCTATTTTCTTGTTTACCTCATCAATACTTTTTTCAAAACCAAGTTTTATATTTTCAATTTCTTTAATTTCATTTTCATCTAATATTTCATTATGTTCTAGAAAAATATCTTCAGAAGAAATAGTTAAATATGAATAGAAAACACCATCAAATGATTGATTTATTGGGTTAGCAGCTAATTTGAAAGTTTTAAAATCTTGAGAATTAAATCCGCCCGAAACACGATTTGATTTTGTACTGGAAAAATACCAGATTAAACCATGCGAACCAATATGAATTTGTGAGATTTTAATACAAATAAAAAAGTATGAAACAGCAATACGATCATTTAAAGATAATAAATGTGTTTGACTAATTATTTCTTCAAATTTATCACGATTAACAAACTGATTTTTAACAATATCTAATACTGATGATATCTTTGTTTCTTGAATATCAAAGTAATCGTAATAATCTTGATACAACTGAGTTGCCTTAAATTCGTCGATATAATTTATCAAGTATTTATTTAAAAATTTTTCTGAAAAAGGTTCAGTAAGTAAATCACCTGATTTTTGATAAATATTTTCGTCCATCAAAAGCAATGGCAATGGGTCAATAACCAACCGATGAATTGCAATCGCTGAAATGCTCATTTCTAATGATGAAATGAAGTCCTTTTTTAGTTCATTAACTTTTTCTTCTGATTTATTATTATAAAATGTATCATATCCTTGCTTATGAACATACTTATTCATGCTATCCATTTCTTTTTCTAATTGCTGAAAGAATACTGACATTTTAGTTTGAATGTCTGAATAATTCAATTTTCTGACTTTAAGTTGTTTTATCATCCTACTGACAACAGGAAAATACTTTTTATTATTCCATTCTTTATGTTTTTCAGATTGATTTACCGAATCATCATCATCTGCAAGATATGCAATTGTTAATGTAACTTCAATTGATTGTCTTAAGGAATAGAAAGCACAATCAAAATAACCTTTTTCAAAAAGCACTATAGCATTTATAATTAAATTTTTAGCTTCTATAAAGAATTTATTGGAGTAGATTACATCCATCCTTCCAGACCAACTATCTATAATATCTCCAAGATCTGAATAATATTCAGCTTTATTCTCTATTTTAATTGGTGTAAGGTGTTGCTCTTCATGTGAAAATGTAACTGCTTCTTCAAAAGAAAGAGACTTTATTGTGTTTGGTTTTTCGCTCATATATTTAATTTACACCCAAAATTTCTCTAAACTTATTTTCAATTTCCTCTTTCAATTTTGGTACATTCTTTTCAAGTTTTTCTTTTGCTTGTCTGTAAGAATCCATTTGCAAGTCAGCTGATAAGTTCAACCATTGGTACTGAATTGTTAAATCATATTGACATGAACGCATTTCTTTAATGATTTCGTCTATTTTCTCACACATATCTACACTATAATAAAGCTTATTCATTATGTAAAATCTTGTAAATTTATTGCCTGATTCAAAGGTTTTATTAGCTTCTTCAAATTGCAGTTTTTTAATTTCTTCTTCCTTTAAACCTGTTACATTTTTCCATCTAATTAACGTATCTAAATCCAAATAGAACTCAGTTAACTTTTCATAAAGTTCTTGAATGGTTTCAATTCGTTTATCATGTAATCGAGATTGTTTTACGTTTATTAAGTCTAGCTCTGCTTTATGAGACTGTAATTGCTGATTTAGTTGCATTTTATGAATTTCTAAATTTTGATCCATAAATTGCTTTCCAAGAGTTTTCAATAGGTAAGTTATTCCTGTTCCTATTGCTGAAAAAACACCTAATTTTAATAATAGTTCCCAAATATCCATAATAATTATCAATTAATTCGATTCAAATCATTCTTCATTTTCTCTAGTTTCATTTCAATTTAGGTGTTCCCGAATTTGGTTCAATAACTGGTTTTTCAAACTTCATTATTATCGGCATTGGGAAATCTACACCGGTTAAAATTGCTTCTCCTTCGCCTAGAATAGGTAAGAAGTCTAACGTGTTTCGATTAGCTGAACTGCATGAATTAGCTACAGCTTCTTTGTCATTTTGATTTATCAAGCGATGAACAATGAATGTTCCCATTTGACTTAGTGTACCAGCTGGGATATCTCGTGGCATTTGGGTTGCAATACACAAGAATAAACCGTGTTTCCGACATTCTTTTGCAATTGAATCAAATGAATCTAATCGTGAATTCTCGAAAAATTCATCCTTTACTGATTTATTTAAGAATTGATGAGCTTCATCCATCAAAACAACAATAGGCACATTATTGTCGTCTTTTTTTGAATCAAATTGACCTAAACGTGCTAAATTAAGTAATGTGTTTCCAATTGAATTTGCAACAATCTCTCTAATCTGAAAGGAATAAGGAACATTGTCAAACGCAATTCTAATCAATTTAATATCACTTGTGGATTTAGCAAAATCATTAATTTCAGCAATGACATCTTTTTTGGAAATATTATCAAATCCAAACACCCTTTTAAAATTGGGGTCACTTAATGCCTGATGAATTCTAAGAATTAAACTAGATGCATTTCCTTGATTTCGGTTGTCAATGGTTCTACTCCATTCATCACCAAAAATCTGATAACACTCATTATTAATCTGCTTTGTAAGTTTTTGAATATCGAATTTTGTATTATTAAAATCATTCAATTCATCAGTATATTTTGCACATAATCGATTATACGCTTGCGTTTTTCTACCTGCCTTTAACAAACACCCATCTTCAACATCAATTGTCAATATTGATGATCCTTTACCACTAAAAGAAAAAGAAGTGATGGAATCAACCTCGGACACTGTATATTTTGTGGAATCTCTTTGTAATATAGCGACCAATTTTAATGAGTTAATCGCTTCAAGTAAAATAGGTTGTTGAACTTGCCCTGATGGACGAAAAATCACAAATAAATCTGTTACCGATAAATTTAAGTAATGAAAATAATGTTCAATTCCAATTTTGCAAAATGAACTTTCACTTAAAGTATCAAAATTTTCATATTCACCGGTGGCATCAATTAAAATCGCTTTGTTACCTGTAGATATTAATGATTCTATTAATTTGCTTACCGTAAAACTCTTTCCTCCACCTGTAGTTCCAACTACTGCACAATGACGACCAAATATTGATTGTAAATTAACTTTGACCTTTGTTTCAGGACTTGATACTAAATGGCCTAAATGAACTGTTTCAGCTACTTCTCCAGTACGTAATCCAAATCTCGACATGTATTCCTGAACAAGTTCACCTGAACTTACAAATACTTTTGCCCCTATATTTGGATAAGCAGTAAGCCCTTTTTTGACATTGAACGGATCATATAAATCAAATGAAAGCAATATTTCAATTTTACCAGTAGGATGAAAATCGTTTGTTTGAAAAGCTTTTTCATTCAATGATAATCTTTCAGATTCGGGTAAAATCAATTCTGTAATTCTTCCTAAAAAACCAAATTTATCACCTTCAATTACAACAAAACTACCAACCAAACCACCATTAAATTCTTTACCAAAATGTGTAAAACCATTCAATAAAACAGAAGATGGAAAATGAATTTTAACGAATTGTGGAAGAACTTGGTTTATGTAACCAAGAAAATATTCGTGCTTAAAGGGATTAATTTTGGTTGATGTCATTTTACTAGGTTTATACTATCCATTTGTACATCATTGTATGTTTGAATTTCAGGGTAATTTGAAGCAAAATCTGAAAAAGTCTCTGAAACCATCATAATTCGATTTGTTTTTAAGGCATTTTTTCTTAATTCAGTCATAGATGAATTTTCAGAATTAATTCCAGGATCAATAACAGCTAATCTAAAACCTGGGTTCTGATTAAGTGCTTCCTCAATTGCTGAATTAATATGCTTATCATTAAAACTGTATCCAATACAAATTAATAAGGTATCGTTACTTTGTCTTAAATTTCTTTGAAAACGAGCCATCATTTCAAAAAATGGTTGTTCATACGAATCTTCATATTTAGATTCTCTAGGATATACCATTAAAGGGATTTCTGGATTTGATTCCATTGTAACTTCATTTGTATCTCCATTTCTCGTCCAATTTATTGAACCATGTAGTTTGTGTAAATGAAGTACTCTTTGAACGAAATTATCTTCTTCATTTAATTTACTTCCTTCACGCTGAACAATGTCATAATCGAAAAAACGACCACTAAATGTTCTTGGAAAAGTATAAGAAAATCCGTCAATTAAAATTGCATTTGATAAACGAGCTGCATCTTCGAATAATGTATCATAATTGAGTGTAAAAAGTTTAACTCTTGGGTTTGTAAGTTTTCGTTGTAAAATTTTATCGAGAAAAATCTTATGAGGAAAATTGTCAATTGAAGGAATTGGAATAGTACATTCTTTTACTATCAGTTCAAAAATTTCATTTTTAAACTCGGAAATTCTTTTTTTGAAAGAATCGTTAAGTTCAACTTCTAAATCTTCTTGAAACTTAATTACGCCCTCAATTTTTGATAATAATGATTCAAGATTTTTGGTCTCATAATTGAAATTTAGCTTGGTACACAAAGCTTTAAAATCACTGTTTAATATTATTTTTTCTTTAGTCTCTTTGTCTTCCTTTTCTTCTATGAAATAACCTCGTTCGGCCTTATCCCACAATTGGTACATTGATTTACCGCCAACTCCCATTGATGAACCTGCACCAGTGAGAATCAGTAAATTTTTAAATGGTTTTTTGAAAAAATCGCTATAAATTTTTCGTTTTTCGTTTTGAACTTGTTCGACTGTTGGTTTAACTTCTTCATCTTTTTCATTTTTGAATTTCAATGGCTCGATCGATTCAAATTCTTGAAGTTCTACACCATTATATTTTGGGTCTTTAATCTTGATATAACTAGACTGACCATTGATTAATAAATAATCCCATTGTTCATTGGTAGTAGATTTCTCCATAATTATTTTACTATTTATTTCACTTTCAAATTAATTCAACTTCAAATATTGAACAGTATAAAACCTATTTTTAATGGGTTTGATAATAAATTATTGCATTGTCAATAATTTGCAAAACAGTTGCATATTGATTTTCAGTAAATGTTATTCATATCCTTGGGGGTTGAAAGTCGATTATCATTTCAATCAAATACATTAACAACTGTATCAATTGCTTTTTGTTGATATTCTAGATTTTCTAAATTAATCTGCATTAGTGTATTTTAATAAAGTTTCGTTTATATTGTTTGCAAACGATACGAATTTATATAAAAAGAAATCAAATCAATGTTTTCAAAAGGAGTAGTTATTCATAATTCAGTACAAATTATGTTGATAAAATCACTATAAGAAAATTAAGTCCTCTAATTAATAGATATAACTAGAATTTAAATGATTTTCATATACTATTTATTTCTTTTTCAATCATTTTATACTTTTCTTTCACATCTTCACCCATATAAAAATCTAATAAATCGCTTTTTGTTAATGTGCCATCTTGAAGGAATTTTGTGAAATATTGTTGGTTGAATTCCATTAAGAGGATACTCTTTTCTAATTGAGCCAGAATTGCTTTATTGTTATCTATATTAGATTGCACCAAGGATTTTATTTTCGTTATTTCATTGATATCTTTAATCATACGAGTGATTAACATCATTAAGACATCTTTATCTAATTCGATAGTTTTTGCATTCAAGGCGATATCTCTAGCTAATAAATAGGCAATTGCTAAATTGTTATAATCTCCTTTTTGTGAATCTACAATGGCGATTAAGCCTACACCAGAAATATAGCCTACTGTATCAATAACTTTTAGGATGCTGTTGTCTACAAGGGAAATATCAAAAACGATGATACTGATTTTAGAACCTCTGTTGGCATCGGATTCTATTAATTGACTCCAAGCTGTATCTGATTTACGAGTGAAAACATCTTTTCCTGCAATATCACCCAATTTCATGCTTTTATCAAACTTACATTCAATTGCTATTCTTAAATCGGGTTTACCATCAAGTAAACAAATAATATCTCCAGTTTTGTTTTTAGGTAGATACCCTGCTTCGTTACCTGTAAGTTGAGCTATGTCTTTGAGTTTCTTTTTGCTAAAATACTCGTTCAGAAAATCTGCGATGTCTTCCTCTGCCATCATACCCTTGACAGTAGTTTTATAAAACAGTTCTTTTTTCATATCGAAAATCATTTTTAGACTTTCGAGTTCTGTTCCTAATTCATTCGTTGTTTTTGCTAAGAAAGATGAAATGCGGTCTTCCATTAATGCTAAAACTCCAATGTAAATTGCTCGGATCAACTTTTCATCGCGCTCATCAGCAGACAATCTATTAAAGTAGTTAAATACGACTTCGTTATCGAGTTCAAAAGCGGATATTTCAACACGTTGGAGTTGTTGGTTTAGTTTCATTGACTTCTAACTTATATAAGGATGAAAAATATCTATTAATTTTAATCTCCATTTTTCTGGTAAATCTTCCCATTTATCACCCCATTTTTCTGTTTCCAAAAAAGCTTTAAATGGCTTTTCATAACTTGCTGAATAACCTAATACATCTTCAACATTTTCTTCCATTAATATTATTTTCCCATTACTATTTAAAGCTTCTTCTATTGGTTTATTAAATAAAAATGCACCAGGAGTATTGTTGTCACGATCATGAACAATTATTGGGTTTATACCCATTGAAGTTAAATATTTTACTAGACCAATAATTGTTTGTTTTCCTCTTGCTTTTATTATTTCAAATGATGATACTATTTTTAAATATTGATCTTTATCTAATCTTTTCAACGATTCTTTAATTAATATTTCTTCAGTATCACCCTCTATAATTACAACATTTTTCGTGAAAAAAATTTTAGAAATATAGTCATCTATTTTTAATATCATTTTCACATATGTTTTATCATCTTTCTGTAAACTTAAAAATGCATCTGTAACATTAAAAGCTAGACATTTTAATTCATTATCAATATCTATAAATAATCTGTTTAAAATTTGTCTTGGTTTTTTTGAAATATCGATCAAAAAAGGTGAATGTGTTGTTGCTACGATTTGAGAATCATTACTACTCAAATCATAAATTGCGTCTCTCATTTGAATAGCTGCACTTGGGTGTAAAAATATTTCAGGTTCCTCAAAACAAATTATTAAAGAACGATTAAAATTATCTTCTTTCTGTGAAACTAATTGTTGCCTATATCTTAGCATAGCAAATGCTGCAGATCTTACCATTCCAGTACCTTGTAAATTTACACTTGTCCGAATATTACTAGACATTTCAACCTTAAAGTTTGGTTTTAATACTTTAGGATCACTCAAATCAGCAGAAGCATAAAATTTAGTCTCTGGAAAGACACTAGACATAATCTCATTGAGTTCTGACATCATTTGACCAAATTTAGAACTTTCATCTTGTGGGTCTAATTCTTTTTCAAGTAGAGATAGAAATTTTTGAGCTTCATTAAAATTAATAGATGAATCTCGAACATCATTAAAAAGTTCATTTAAAGTTTTATTTAATACACCTGATGTACTACCATCAATTTCATTTATAGATGTTTCTGCTGGAATAAATAAGAATCTAGGTAACATTTTCAATACATTGCCAGGAATACCACCAGGATTTTTAAACCAAGTTTCTTCTTCATTTAAAGTCCAAATTTCATCAAGATCCTCTAATTTGATTAAATTATTAGCAGTCAGTTTTTTATCAAGATTTTCTTCACCAAATAGTTCGATAATAATATCTCTATCAATACCATTTTCAATAAACTCTATTGGTTTCTTTAAATCAATATATTTAGTAGATATTTCTCTCTCTTTTGATTTAAATTCAATAATTACATCTTTCCCAATAGGATATGTTTTTTTATAAGTAATTGATAGACCTGTTTCATCATCAGATTCATAATTGAAAATACGTCCTTTAAATCCTCTCCAATTAACTGATTCCTTTGGAAGATTTCTAAATTCTGCTTCTAATATGATTGTGTCAATTGCAATTTTTGTCTCTCCATTTTCTGGGTCAATTTCACTAAAATAATCGGAAGAATTAAGTTGTTTTTTGGCTGAAAGTAAAATTTCTATTGCATGTAAAGTTGAACTTTTACCAATATTGTTTGAACCAATTAAAAATGTAGTATCACCAAACTTTATTTCAGCTTTTTTGACACGTCTGAACCCAGATATTTTTAAAGAATGTAATCTCATAATTATAAAGTATAAAAATTTTATTTGAATTGTACTATCTTTTCTAATGTTTCAAAAATATTTATACTTTTTTAAAAGTATAAATTTCTTTGATATAAGCATTGAAATACTCCCCATGTGAACTAGCAGTCATTAAACCATTATATACATTTAATGGAACTTTAAAATATTGATAAATGCCGCTTTTTTTAAATTCAATTTCTAAAATTTGATTTTCACTATCGTATCCTACTGATGATAGATTTGATGATTGTACAGAATTTCTTGTCATAAATTTGGTTTTAAAATATTATTTAATTTAAATGCCTAGGTATATTTTTCTAAATTGAATTTTGAATTCATTAATAGAATACCCTAGGATTATTTTAAATTTAATTTACCGACCAAACAGTATCTGTTGGATGGAAAATCAAACACAATAAATCTATCCAATCAGACTTAGATAGTCGATTACTTAATTAATAAATTGTAGATTTTACCTTTGAAATCAGGTAGTTTTACGCGACAAATCGATAGTTTTCTATCAATTAATTTCAATCAAAACGAAACAGGGATAATTTCAACGCTTCGATTTCAAGTTCGTTTGATAGTTGTAATGCATTCATCAAATCTGTTTGTATTTTTTCTAGTTCTACCAATCTAATTTTACCTTCGAGGTAAAGTGTTTGTGAAATTTGATAAATAATTTCTTTGTCATTACAAATTTCTTTTTGAATACGAATATTTTCTTGAAGGAATTCGAATTGATTTTTAAGCTCTAATTTCTTTTTTTCTAATTCGAGGATTTTACTCTTGACTAATATTTCTTGCTCATTTTTAGTGATGTTATAAGTTTTTACTCGTTTAATCAAATCACCACGATTGAAGAGAGGTAATGATAAACTAAAGCCTATTCCCTGGTAAAAATTGTTTCTTAGTTGGTTGTCGTAGTTGATAATTGGTGTGGAAGGAATACTGTAATCTTTATTGTTTGAAGAATAACCGGTACCTAAATTTCCAATTAAAGAAAGTGTAGGCATCCATTGGGTAATTTCAACTTTATATTGTTGTTTGCTAACTTCTAATTTTGTTTTTAAATCTTCTACTTGATAATATTCATCTATGTTAATTTTAAGAGAAGAAGTGATTGGTTCTATCGAAGTATTTAATGGAAATAACTCTGTATTCTCACCAATCTTTTTCCCAAGATAAAAGTTTAAATTCATTGTTTCAATACGTAAATCTTTTTCAATATTTCGAAGGGAAATTTGTTGAGTTCGAATATTTATAGATGTTTCTAAAGTATCTAATCCACGAATACGTCCTTCTTTTACAAGTTCTTTTTGCTTTTGTTTAAAGGAGACTAAACCATCAATTACTTTTTGTTGCTGCAATTGCTTGAGTTGAAGTTTCCAAATTGCTACACAACGTTCAACGACCTGTGATTTAATTCGTTCGTTGGAACGCTCAAAATCTACCTTAGTATTTTCTCGAATTAATTGGTTGAGTTTATTTTGTTTGAAATAGCGAAATCCTTGAAACAAAGTTGCTTGCGAATAAATACTATACGAATTGGAATATACTGAGTTTACCCCAAAAGTATTGGTAAATGGGTCTAATTTCCGACCATAATTTATGTTGTATCCTGAAGAGGTGGAAACGTTTGGTAAAAAGGACCATTTTCCAAAATTATAATTTAAGGCAGTGCGTTCATTGTTTGCATGTTGCGTAGCAAGTAAATTATTGTTTTTTAAACTTAATTCTATGCATTGTTCGAGTGATAATTGTGAATGGACAATTGAGAATGGACAATTGACAATTAGGATGGAAAGTGCGAAAATTAATTTTTTAAACATTATTTCTTTTCAATTGCGTTTAGTACTTTTTCAAAGAAACGGGAGATGAGTCGCTTGTCTTTGGTGATGATTTTAGCGATTCCTTTAAGTTGTGCCTTTACAGGGATTTCTTTTTTGTAGGTTGTAATCAGTTTTTTTGGCAGTTGAATTTCTACTTCATACACTTCGACTTTATCCATGGATTTGGCGATGGAAGTAATGGAAGCTACACGACCTTCTAATACTCCATATTCGTGCTTTGGAAAATCGAGACATTCGATAAAAACTTTTTGACCTTTAGCAATTTTTCCTGCGCCTTGACTAGGAACACGAACAGTCGCTTTGTAGTGAAATCCTTTTGGTACTAATACGATGGATGCTTCACCTGCTTGATAAAAACTTGAAACGTTTAGTTGTTTATTGAATAGGATTTTACCATCCAAAGGAGCGACCCACGCTGTACTTTTTTCCCAATCGAGTAGTTGGTTTTGAAGCGCACTTATTTGTGTTTGAATGGAACTTTTTAATTTTTGGATTTGTTGCTGAGTTTCAAAATCGGATTCGATTACATTTTTCGCCAAACTATTTAATTGAATTTCAATTTGAATAAGCGCTTCTTTTTGATTTTGGTAGGTTTGTAAGAGTTGATTTTCTGTACGTTCTTCTTTCAAAAATTCGTCTTTGGAAATCGCGTTTTTAGCTAATAAACGTTGTGCTGCTTTTGTTTGTTGGTGTTGCAATGTGACTTCACGTTCGATGAGTTTCGACTTGCGTTGACCAATTTCCAATAGTTTTTTACGTTGTACTATTTCCTGTTGTAAACTTGTTTTTTTATTCCCTAATACATTCGTTTTTTGGATTGCATTCCATTCATTAATCGAAGCTAATAAGGCATTCCAACCTTGTTGTAATCCACCCACATGAATGGCTTGTAGTGAAATTGGAACATCCATTGTTTTTAGTTCTGAAGTATTAGAAAGGGCAATCAAAAACAACTTCATTGCATTAATTTCCTTGGGATTAACTGCACTATTGAATTGTGCTACAATTTGATTCTTTTTTACTTCTTGTTGGTCGTGTACTTGTAAACTTACCAGTTTTCCATACATGGCATTGTGAAATTCGATAGGCGGGCGACTATTAAAGATCGTAACGTCACCTTGTAATTCATCTGGATAAGATATGACATAGCTCAAAGACAAAATCATTACAATCACTAAAAAGAATAAGGTGTTCCCTGAGCGTGTTAACCAAGATGGTGGAGTGGATAGTACTTCGTTTAATACTTCACTCTTTAATTCAACTTTTATTGCTTCGTTTTCTTCCATGTCTATGCTTCTAATTTCTCCAACTGCAATTGATTTTTCACTAAGTTGTAATACACACCTTGTTTTTCTATCAATGATTGATGATTTCCGAGTTCTACAATTTGTCCTCCTTCCAAGACAACAATTTGATCGGCATGTTGAACGGTACTCAAACGATGAGCGATAATTACAGAAGTTTTTCCTTTAAAAAACTCGTTTAGGTTTTCCATAATCACTTTTTCATTTTTAGCATCTAAGGCACTAGTTGCTTCGTCGAAGAATAAGAATTCAGGATTTTTATAGACTGCACGAGCAATTAAGACACGTTGTTTTTGACCTCCACTGATACCCATTCCTTCGCCACCGATTTTAGTGTTGTAACTCAACGGTAGACTTTCGATAAATTCTTGAATGTTTGCCACTTTGACAGCATGCAATAATTTCTTTTTATCTACAATTTCATCACCCACCGCTATGTTGTTTGCAATGGTATCTGAAAAGATATAACCTTCTTGCATGACAGAACCACATTGAGCACGCCACGTATGTTGTGAAATAGAATTAAGCGGAGTTTTATCTAATAATAAATTACCAGTCGTTGGTTCGTAAAAACGCAACAACATTTTCATTAAGGTTGTTTTCCCGCTACCACTAGAACCAACAATGGCCGTAATTTTATTAGCAGGAATCGTTAAATCTAACTCGTTAAGTACAGTATCTTGCATTCCTGGATAACGAAAACTTACTTTTTCAAGATGCAATGTATGTTGTTCGGGTAAGAAGTGAAGTTGTTCACTTCCTGCGGGTTCTTCGTCTTCTTTGTTATGTATTTCACTTAAACGTTCGATGGATATTTTAGCGTCTTGGTACGAATAAATAAAGGATAAGAATTGAGAAATAGGGGAGTTCAACTGCCCAATGATGTAGGAGATGGAAAGCATCATACCTAAGGTCAAACTACCATCAATTACCAATTTTGCTGAATAAAAACTCACTAAGATGTTTTTTAATTCGTTGATGATACCTGAACCATTACTTTGCAATTGCTCCAAACGTAAACTCTTGATGTGAATTTTAAAAAGCTTCACTTGTAAGTTTTCCCATCCCCAACGTTTGTTACGTTCGGCGTTGTGTAACTTAATTTCTTGCATTCCTTGGATTAGTTCCATGACACGGTTACGCTCATCACTCATTTGAGAAAAACGTTTGTGGTCTAAATCACTGCGTTTTTTGAGGAAAAAGGAAATCCATAAGAAGTATAATACAGTACCCAATAAGAATATTCCAAGGATTGGTAGGTTGTAAATTCCCAGAACAATACCAAAAACTATAAAGTTGAAAGCAGAAAATAAAACGTTTAAGGTTTGGTTAGTAAGGAGTTGTTCGATGCGGCTATGATCTCCGATGCGCTGCATAATGTCTCCAGTCATTTTGGAATCAAAAAATGCTATAGGTAGTTTCATTAATTTGATTAAGAAATCTGAAACCAGCGAAATGTTTATACGCGTGGAAAGGTGTAGCAATATCCAACCGCGGGTGATTTCAATGATGGTTCTCCCCAAGAAAATAAATAGTTGGGCGAACAAAACAAGGTATAGAAAATGTAAGTCTTTGTTTTGTATACCGATATCTACCACACTTTGAGTAAGGAAAGGGAATATTAGTTGCAGGATACTGACAGAAAACAAGCCTAACGCTAATTGAAACAAATAGCGTTTGTAGTTAGCCATGTATTTCCATAAAAAGCCCATGCCTTCTTTTCGCGCTACATCGTCTTCTTCCGTTTCTTTTAATTTTGGAGTCTCTTCGAGTAGCAGAACAATACCTTCTTCGGTTTTATCTGTAGCATGCGAACCAATCCAATTGGCTAAAAATTCTTGTTTGGAATATTCTAATAATCCATGTGCTGGATCTGAAACATAAATAGTTCCTTTTTTTACTTTATAGACTACCACAAAATGGCTTTGTCTCCAAAAAACAATACAAGGGAGCGGAGCCTGTTCACTTAATACCTCAAAATCAATTTTAACCCCTAAGGTTCTAAAACCAATTTTTTCAGCGGCATCCGCAATTCCCTGTAATGAACTTCCGCTACGTGTGGTATCGGAAAGACTGCGGAGTTTTTCTAATGAGATGGAACGACCGTAATGCTTCGCAATGATACGAAGGCATGTTGGACCGCAATCCATGGTGTCGGGTTGGAGGTAATGAGGGAATTTATTCATTCTGAAATTCAAATCGACAATGATTTAATGGACAATTGACAATGTCGATTTGAACTTAATAATTGACAATTGATTAATGATGCATTGATTTCTATTAGATTACTTCTCATTACTTATGTTTTTTTTAATTTTCTAACTAGTTATTGTCAATTGAATAATCGTCCATTGTCTACTCTCCCCAAAGTTCATTATTGATTTCTGTAATTTTTTCATGATCGATGGAAAAACCATTTTCATTTGATATTATCCCACATTCAGCTAAAGTTTTATAACCATCTTCGTCGAGCCATTTACTTATGTAAGGATTATAATTACATTCTAATGTATTATACCATTCATTTTCTGAACGTTGATTTGGAATTTTACTATCTATACACATATATCTAAATTCACAATCTTTACATATATCAATTATATCTTTATTTACACCCCATTTTTTTTGAAAATTAAAAGATGTAATAATTTGAATTAATTTCTCAAATGTTTTAATGTTTTCAATGTTTTCAAATGTTTCGTTGCATTCATAAGCATTTTTTATATATCCATTTTCATCAATGAAAAGCTTTTTGTTTAAATAATTGTTAAAATTCTGTGATTCAGAAAATAAATCAATATTTACAATGAAATTATTACAGTTTACAAAAGAATCTACTTTTAATTGATTTTTGTTTATGTAACTAATTATACCCATACCTAAACTCCCATGTGTAATAATTTCACTTCTATTACTTAATACAACTATAGATTTAATGTTCACAAATGAAACAACTAATTCTTTTAAAAATTCACAATTTACTTTATTGTCATTTTCGTGAATAATATCTACACATCTTATTTTTGAAAAACTTATGTTTTCTAATAGTTTAGTGTAATAAACTTCAGAAATATTAGATTTAAAATTAATTCCAATTGTAAAAACACCTAATTTATTAATACAATCAGAAAATAGATTTGAAATATAAAAAGTATTTTCATCTTCAATTACAATTGTTAAATTTGAAATAATGCCAGGATATTTCCAGTCAAATTTAATTTTCGGGAATTCAAATTTATTTTCCAAGTTAGTTTCAAATATAAATTCTTGATCAAATAAATATTCTATATATTCGTTTAAAATTAATTTATTTTGTTTGTCCTTATAATCAGAAACAAAATTTCGATTTATAAAATCAAATAAATCATTTGGTATAAATTGATATGTGCACCTAGTTAAATCATAAATAATACTTCTTTGGTATCCTTTAACAGGTATGCAATCTGCAAACAAATTTAATTTTTGATATTTTATATTATTCATACTTAATAAGTGATTTAATATTACCAAATACTGGTTTGTAAAAAGAAAAACAAGAGTATTCTAATGTATTTCTTATTTTTAAAATTTGAGTTTTATTTCTTTCATATTTAGAAACCATATTCATGTTTCTAATATAAACTGGTAAATGATTAATATATCTATCTAATTGTTCGTCTCTCATATTATTTAATTTAATGATAAATATTCAGCAATTTTTAGTTCTAAATAATAATTACATGGATGAGATACTTGGTGAAATTGACCAATAGGATTAATTTCTAAAAAAAAGCATTCATATGTTTTACTGACAATAATATCTATAGAACCAGTTTTCATTTTTAGATAATTCATTAAATTATTAATTTTTTCAGAGGTATCTTTCGGAAGTATTATTGGTGGTGTTCTATTTGGTTTTTCCATATTGTAATTTCTGAAATCAACTGAAGTCTGAGGATCATTTTGAGAAAAAATAGCACTAGAATAACATGTTCCATTTAGATAAAAAACTCTTATTTCAAATAATTTATCTATACATTCTTGAAATAGTGAAGGACTAAATTCATTACTTATATTAGGTAAGTCTTTAACATTAAATACCGTTGTTAAACCATCTAATTGTTTATTATTATTTATATATAATAAACCTGCCTGACCAATAGATTTTGTAATAATATTTTTATGTTTATTTATAAAATATATTAAATCTAATTTATTACTTGTAATTAAGGTATCTGGAACACGTAAACCAAATTTATTTGCATAAAATAAATTTGAAATTTTATTTGTATCATTGTCAAATATACTTCCCAAACTAAATTTTTTAGAATTAAAATAATCATGAAAAAATTTAATTATGAATGAATTTTCAATTTTTAATTGTTCATTTAATAAGATTTCAAAATCAGATTTAACTTCTAAATAATTAAAAGTAAAATTTAAACGACCTCTTCTATACCAACAATTACCAATTTGAGATGAATTTATTATTTTATTATCAAACTCAAAAACTAATTCATACTCATCATTTTCAATTAAAATTTTTTTAAATTTTAAAACTGATGTATTATTTAATCTTATATATGGTGTATTATTAAATTCTAACCAATTGATTACATCTTCAGTGCTTCTTTCATCATCTTGTGAAATGATTAAAACCATTTTTTTGTTTAGTAAAATCTTTTCCATAATTTAATGTAATTGTAATCGCAATTTATTATTGATGTTTTTAATATGTCAATGCTTCTTTGCTCTTTTGCTCTTAACAGTTCAAAAGACTCCAAACCTATTATTTTTCTTCGATTATTAATATTAATCCAATTTGTACTATCGTAATCTCTAAAATGTTGGTTATAACTAATGTTTTTAAAATCATTATTTGATCCATATTTTGCATAAAAATCTATAATCGATGCATAATCATCCGGTTTTAAATATCCTTTTTCCAAATTTTCTAATAGAAAATTACTTTTTATTAACTTTTCATTTGATTGGTTATGTAGAAGAATTAATATGACTTTTTGATTAGAAAAATCAAAATTTCCTTTGATAATATTTAAACTATCTTTTTTTACTGATAAATTATATTTGAAAGAAATACCAATGTTTCTTTCATGAGGTAGTACACCTTTTTCATTATATATTAATAGCAATGAGTCCACTAATTGAGAGTATGTTTTATTAGCTTTTCTGTAAAAAAACGGGTATGCAAAACCGAAAAACATATTACAACGTCTAGTATATTTTTGATCTATTGCACTTAAGTTATCAACTCTTTTTTTTAAAATTGTATCAATTTTTGAAATATATTTTTGATTCAATATTCTATATCTTGGAATTGTAGATATCCATTCATTTTTTGATTTCATTTTAGAAATAATCGGAGAAATCGACAAAACATTAATATCTATACCTGCCAAAAAACATTTGTCTAAACATTTTTCAAAAATTAATGAGTCACTTATGTATGCTGCTAATTGACAAGCCGTAAAAGCATTTCTTGCATAAATAAATTCGTATTCATTAAATAAAGAATCATATATTCCTAAAGCTCGTTCATAATTTTTGTTTATAATAAAATATTCAGCTTCATTTATTCTAGTTGAATATTTTATATAATCTTGTGAAAAAATAGTTGAAGTGGCAATTTGTATAAAGATTATTATCGCTATTTTAAATTTGGTATTCATTCTAATAATCATGTTTTTAAAATTGTGACAAATGGCTGTATCTTTCGAGACACAGCCAAGATCAAAATGAATAATTATTCATTGCAACCATCAGCAGCTTTAACTGTTGAATCGATCCAATATCTCGTGCCATCTTCGTTAAAACCCGTAATCGTTGGATTGCAATCATTCCAAGGCATTGTTGGTATGTTAAAACCACCAACCACAGTAGATAAATCTCCTTTTTTTGATGAAATATTATCATTTCCCGATAATATTTTTTTGGATTTTAAACTTTCTAATTTTTTCATTATATTATATTTAAGTTACCTACTCTCCAATTTTTTCTTATCTTTCGAACAAGCATTTTCGGCATACTACTTGTCTGAAGATTGCACATTCATAAACTGCTCGGTAAAACAGAGTTAATTTGTGTCTTTAAAAGGAAGTGTTACCGCACTTCCTTTTTTAATTTCACGAACATAAATAAAAATGTTTATAAATTTGAATATCAATTAACTAAAATTGAATCTTACCTATTGAATCACGTAATGAATACGTTTGAAAGCGCGTATTTTTACGTGCTTTTTTAGTTTTTAAGAGTTTATTTTTTTATGTGTGTTCTTTAATTGTGCACATTTATTTCTGAAAAAATAATTGAAAATTGCATGAAAATAATATTCAAGTTAAAATGGATGAAATTTTAAATTGCGAATGAGTATAATAATTGTACTATATTATTCGCCCCATAAAACTTTATTTATTTCTGCAATTTTATCATGATCGATAGAAAAACCATTTTCGTTTGATATGACTCCACATTCAGCTAAAGTTTTATAACCATCTTCGTCTTTCCATTTTGAAATAAATGGATTGTAGTTACATTCAGAATTATAATACCACTGATTTTGAATTGTTATTTTTGGGATTCTATTATCTAAACACATGTAACGATATTCACAAATGTTACAAACATTAATTTTATCTTTATTTATTAAAGAATATTTTTGAAAATCAACACTAGAAATTATTTTATTTAAATCTGAAGAAATGCATGTTGATTTTAATTTTCCAAAACTTTGAGTGTTTTCTGGTGTGTTTTGTATTGCTCCATCAGTATTAATATACATTTTACCATTAAAATACGGATTGTATTTTTTTGATTCATTGTAAAATTGTAGATTTAAGTTCTGTAAATTTATTTTTCTATCTTCAAATTGATATTTATATTGATTCAATTTTTCTGAAGTCATTTCAGATTGAATATTACAATTATATATTAGAATTTTATCAATGTTATTTAATAAAATTTCGTCGACTTTTGATGTTATCCAATTTTTTTTATCTGAATTTTTAAAAATTAGTACAATTTCATTAATACTAGTTTTTCTTATAATTTTTTCAGTTTTAATTGAGATAATCTTTTTAATTTTATTCGATACTTGGTTGTTAAAAATTATGCACAACACTTTAGAATTTAGCGTTTTAATTAGATCTATTAATTCGTTATTTAAAAAAAAATCTCCATCTATAATTAAAATTGAAACTAAAGATGAAATTAAATAATCTTCTGAAATAGGGGGGAATTTTTTATAGTCTTCTTTATTAAGTAGTTTAAATATGATTTCATTATTAATCAAAAAATTAAAATACTCTACTAAAATTGCATCTTGATTTTTGAATTTTTTTTTGATTTTGTCAAAGTCAATAAACTTTTTATTTAATATTTCAACGAAATTATTAGGTATATAAAAATATAGTCCTCGATCAAAATCAATTATTATACTTCTATTTGAACCAACACAAATTTTACAAGATTCAAATTTTTTATAATATTCTTTCATTATTTAGATAGTTGATTTATAATTTTTATGCTGTAAATGTCTTTCTGTTTTATAATGATCTGAATAATATATTTTATATTTTAAAGACAAATCATTATTCTTAGAACTAAGTCCATCAGTTACTAAATGATAAAAATGTAAGGGAAAACCTATATTTTTATTGTTCTTTGTGGTAATTTTTGATTTAAGTAGTTTTTCTATCATTATTAATTAAAAAATTTGCGATTTTATGTTCCAGATTATAGTTACATGGTTTTGATGTCATGCCAAATTGACCAGCAGGATTTATTTCTAAAAAAATATATTTTCCATCTAAATCTCTAATCAAATCTATAGAGCAGGTATTTATTTTCAACGAAGAAATTAATTTTTTTATTTTTTTTGTAATTGAAATAGGTAAATTGTAAGGTACATTTCTATTCGGAAAAGCATTATCATATTGTCTAAAATCTATCTTTGTTTTATCATTGTTTTGTGAAAAAATAGCCATAGAGTAAAATTCATTATCAATATAAAAACTTCTAATCTCATATGCTTTATCAATTTTTTTCTGGATTAATGAAATTCCAATAGTTTCTTCATTTAAAATTAATTCATCATTAATTTTTTGAGTAAAGGTTGAGTATGTATTATCATTATATATTAGTTGAAGCATTTCCCATGATGCCTTAGTTATAAAATTATCCTTTAACTGAGATACATTTTTTATACTATTTATTTTATTTGAAAAATAGGTATATGGTATAATTAATCCTAACTCTTCTGCCTTACTTAATGTAGCTAATTTATTTAGACTTGTAACCTCTCTATTTCCTAACCATCTTCTATTAGCTAATTTATAAAACAAAAAACTATGGAAAATATTTTTCGTGAAAACTAAATGTTTATTTAATTGATTAACATCAATTTTATTTTTTATATCTCTATCTAATATAATAGTACCATCATTTAAAGGATGAGACCATCTAAATGACCAAATAGATTTTATTTCTGAAAAATCTAAATTATTAAATTTTGTTTCAATTTTTATTTGATTTAGATCACCTTCAAACAATGTTAGTTCATCATCGTTTAGTCCATTTAGTCTAACAAATTTAACATCATAAAAAATTAACCAGTCTATAACTTGATCTATAGAAGGTTGGATGTTAGAATCAGAAAGTATCAATATCATAATATTATTTATTTTGTAATCTGTCTATTTATTAAATAATTCTCTAATGATTGTAAATTCATTTTTTTTCTTCTTTCTATAACTTGTTCTAAATTATCTAATTTATATAATGAGTCAGTTTTATTATTATTAATGATTATTGTACCATATTCTTGTGGTAAAGAAAGATTTTTTAATGCTCGATCTACGATGTAGGCAGCTTGCTTTTTATTAAAACCTAAACTATCCTGAGAATTAATAATTAATCGACCCAATTTTAATTGTTCATTTGGCGAATAATCCATATGTAAAATGATAATTTGTAAAATAGGAAGTGAATTACCTAAATTATTGTTATTGTATAATAAAAGATTATTCAATATATCTGAAATTGATTTTGAATTATTTTTAAGTTCAAAATTTTTCTCATTTAATTTTTCACCATTATAATATTTAGGATTACCTAAAATTTCCTGTTCTTTTAGATCACAATAATCTATTCTTTCAATAATATCTTGATAACGATTGCAACATGTATCGAGCTTTCTACATTTTTCAATTAATAAATTAAATTTTGAATTACGATTTAAAAAATTGAAAACAGGTGATTTAGTAAATGCTCCCAATTTGAAATTGTTATTTTTACATTTATCAACATACAAAAAGATTTGTTTTAAAGTCATATTGGTATCCCTTTTATAACCATAAAAAACAGATAGATTAAAATTTATTGTTTTTTCATTTGATATTTTTGAAAGTCTTTCGTAATAGTATATGGCAGAATCGATTTTATTTTCGTAAAAATAATTGACTCCAATCTGACCTAATTCTTGCTTTTCAATATCATATTGCATATTTTGATTAAAAAAAAATGGCAAGAACAACTGTGAATAGATGTAATTATTTACTACTAAAAGTTGTAGAAAGATTATTAATAAAATCGCTTTATTTTTCATAATATAATATAAGACCATCAAATGTATTTATTGATGGTCTTCGATTTAGATAAATTATTTTTATTGATAATTGACAGCGATAGTTGGAGGACATTTTACGCTCCCTGGTATCACTGTTTCTCCGCACTCAACATCTTCCCAGTCGATAAAAGCTCCAGTAGTACCAGTTCTTTCGGAGCATCCAGTTCCATGACATTCACCTGTTCCAGCTGAAAAATTCCATCCACCTTTTACTATACTTTTATCTTTTTCGGTTAATTTAAATTTTTTTGAGTTTAAGCTCTCCAATTTTTTCATTTCATATAATTTTAACCGCCTACTCAACAATTTTTTCTTATCTTTCATTTAAGCATTTTCGGCATACTACTTGTATGAAGATTGCACATTCATAAACTGCTCGGTAAAACAGAGTTAATTTGTGTCTTTAAAAGGAAGTGTTACCGCACTTCCTTTTTTTAATTGCACTAACATAAATAAAAATGTTTATAAAATTGAATATCAATTAACTAAAAATGATTCTTACCTATTGAATCACGTAATGACTACGCTTGAAAGTGCGTATTTTTACGTGCTTTTTTGGTTTTAAGAGTGATCTTTTTGTTATGTGTACTTTAATTGTGCACATTTATTTCTGAATAAATAATTGAAAATAGCATGAAAATAATATTCAAGTTAAAATGGATGAAATTTTAAATAGCGAATGAGTATTATAATTGTACTATATTATTCGCCCCATAAAACTTTATTTATTTCTGCAATTTTATCATGATCGATGGAAAAACCATTTTCGTGGGATATGACCCCACATTCAGCTAAAGTTTTATAACCATCTTCTCCTTCCCATTTAGCGATATAAGGATTATAATTGCATTCAGTTTTGTGATACCATTCATTTTCTGTTCGTTGATAGGGAATTTTATTGTCTACGCACATATAACGAAATTCACAGTCTTTACAAACGTCTTGTATGTCTTTATGTACAGACCAATACTTTTGGAATTCAGGTGTTGAAATGATTTGTTTGAGATCTTCTGGATTTTCAATATCTTTGATATTTCCAAATATTTCATCACTTTCAGGTGCGTTTTTTATTTCGCCTGAAGGGCCTATATAAAGTTTTTGATTAAAATAGGTATGAAAATCATAAGATTCATAGATTAAAGTTAAATCAGGATAAAATTCTGTTTTATATTTTTTTAATGTTCGCTTTCGATTGAAATTGTAAAAAAAAAATGAATTCTCAATATTTTGAATAAATGGACTATTAAAAATAATTATCTTTTGTAATCTATTACACAAAATACTTTCTATGAAATTATCTGAATAATATTCATCAATAAAATGATTTATAATAATTGTAATTTGGTGTACGTTTGATACAATACATTGATTAATAATATTTTGAATAATTACTAAGGATGGGCTATTAATAAATTCAATAACAATATTTTTACATAAAACCCATTTTAGAAAATTAAGATTTCTAAAATTAATGTTATTTGAATTGATTTCAATAATTGAGTTCGTTATTAATGATGGATATGAAAATTGATTAATTTTCTTTTGATAATTAGATTGTGAAAATTTATAATCATTATTGTTAAAAATTTGGTAATCACTTTTTTGAATTAATGGTACTTTAATAGTTCTTCTAAATCCTTTAATAATCATTGTTTCAAAATTTAATTATTGGTTTGTAAAATGGGAACGGACTGAAGTCATTATCTGAATAAAATGTATTTTTTTCACCTTCTATCTGATGTCTATTTTTTAGATTTTTTATTATTTTAATATTATTGAAAATAATAGGTGGATTTATTCTATTTAAGTTTTTTGATTTCATTTTTAAAAAAAATTGCAATGGTTTGATGTAAATTAGTTTCTGTAAATGTTGATACCCAATCATATTGACCATTTGGATTTGTTTCTAAATAGTAATAATTATTATTCATATCTTTAATTAGATCGATAGATCCAGATTTTAATTCTAATTTTTCGATAAGTGAAATTAATTTGTTTTGAATATTTTTTGGTAATTGATAGGAGGCATATTCATGTTGGTTATAATAATCTCGCATATCAATGCCCTTTTCTTTAAAAGTAAATTTAATAGAATAACATTTTTGATCAAAAATAAATGTCCTAATTTCATATTGTTTTTCAATTTCAATTTGAAAAAATGAAGGGAAAAACTCTTTGTCAATTTCTTTTATATTAAACCTTTGTACTCTTTGAAGGTAAACTTTTCTGTTGTATTCAGTTGCAATGTTATCTTGAATTGCTTTAGTAATTAAATTTTTATTTTCATGAAAACTATTAATTTCTTCTAGATTATTGCATATAATAGATTTTGGGAGGTTTAAACCTAAAGATTTAACTATTTTATATTGTTTTAATTTACTATGATTATCTCCAATTTTAAATGAACCAATTGATTTTTTATTTATTTCTGAATAGAAAAAATTAATTAGTGTTTCCCATTCTAATTTTAAATATTTATTTATTATTGGTTGTGGTATATTTGGAATTTTAGTGAAACAATTAAGTTCTTTAAAACCAACTCCTCTCACATAAAAATATTTAACCTCTGAAAAATTGATGATTTCGCTATTAATGAGTTTAAATTTTATATTCATATCATTATTATATTCGATTGTTATATTGAATGGAGTTTCATCTTCCAAATTTATTCTCTTAAATTGAATATTATAATACAACAACCAATCTATTAGTTTATTGGTAATTCTATCACCGTGAAATGAAAAAAGAATTATCATAATTGAATGATTTTTTCTAAATAAAACTGAATTTTAATACCATTTTGAAATTCATAAAGTATTCTTTCGAAACCATATTCCAATGTGAAAATAGCTTCAACAGAACCATTAAATGTATTTATATTTTTATATTTTTTATTCAAATAACCTTTTGACTCTACATATACTTTATAAGCTTTCACTTTATGGTTATTTATGATTATATCATTATAATTGGTAATAGTATTTGTATGTCTAAATGTACCAAATAAAGGGATACCCATGAAGGTGTAATATTTTATTAATTCACCCTTTTCACAAGGTAAGAATCTATTACTATCTAAAAAAAATTCTTTATGTTTTTTTGGTAAACTAATATTAGCATATTGATTTGATTCTTTTATTGAGTCTGATAAAAATGTCAAAATTATTTGTGGATGCCAAGCATAAAATAGGATTTCGTACTGATTATTTCTTGGTGGATGAATATAAAACATCTCTTTGTAATAATATCCACCTATAGTTTCTTTCTTTGTTAATTTATATTTGTGGTGTTTTAAATAATATTTTTTTTGATTTTCATTAATAAAATCATCATATGAGACAAATTTTTTGTAATTTGCTGTGTCAGTGTAATATATGTAACTTACTGCATCTTGTAATTTTCTTTGTGCGAACCATTTTTTGCCTAAAAATTTTTCAATTATTTTTTCGTTAAAAATAGTATCATCATTTTGATCAATATAAATTGCTCTATAATAGTAATCTTTTTTATTAAAAAACGATGAGTTTTGGCATAAAAATCTATTGATTACAAGTATGTTAAGTAATGTTGCTGATATAAGAAATGTTTTTTTCAAAATTTTAACAGATTTATTAGTAGAGTCTATTTTTCAAAATAGACTCTACATTATAGATTCTAATAATATGTATTAGTACTTGTTTCAACAGTTTTACAAGGACGGTCAAATTCATTGATTTTCCCTCTTGTAAAAAGAGAACCATCAAACCATCCCTCCCAATTTGCAGTTACGCAGAATAATCTAATTTCTGCACCTCCATTTATGTTTTCAATATCTAAAATTTCTTTTTTCGTAAATTTTGACAACCTTTTGCTTGTTAATTTCATTTTATTATATTTTTACATCACCTACTCTCCATTTTTTTTCTTATCTTACTTACAAGCATTTTCGGCATACTACTTGTTCGAAGATTGCACATTTTTATACTGCTCGGTAAAACAGTGTTAATCTGTGTCTTTTAAAGGAAGTGTTACCGCACTTCCTTTTTATTTGACGAACGTATGAAATATTATTTATGATTTTTATAATCAGGTACTTAATTTTGATTTTTACCTACTGATTCACGTTTCTTCTACTTACTGTTCTAGGTATTTTTACTTGTTATATCAAAAAAAGGTGATTTTACAAAGTGTTTTTGGTTTCAAATAGAGACCAAATATTCAAGAAACATTTAAGTACTTTAATTCTAAAAATTGTAAGGAAATTTTGAAGAGAAATTTTCTTTTAAAAGAATACCACAATGAAGTGGTGCCTGTTCACTTAATGTTATTCAATATTTCAGATGAATAACGACACCAACATCATTTGTAGTATTTAATGATTTCAAACCGTTGATAGGTTTAAAAACAAATCTACTTATGAATGTGTTTTTTAAAGTATGTGTGAACTATAAATTTTCATATTACGTATGAAAAGGCGTATTTTTTCGTGTAAAAGGATGTAATTAACACGTAATAATACTTGAAAAATAATATTAGCACGTAAAATTACCTGTTTTTACACGTAATAAATTTGATTAAAACGAAATAGGTAATGCTGAAAATTGTTGAACTATAATTTTGCTTAAAAATTTAAAAAAATGGCTAAAATAGTTCATAATTCAATACATGATACGATTAATGATTTATTAATTGAAGCAGAAAACAGAGGAGTAATTCAACTTATAATACACTAGCGATCAATGGGATGGAAATACCATGCAGGTTGGATCACAGCTCATGCGAAATTTTGGAACGTGTGGATATTTAGGATTGGAAAATCATCCAAAACTAATTGAAAAATCAATCGATTTTACACGAAAATATGGCACTCAATTTTCAGTTTCAAGAACGTATTTAGCATCCAAACAAAGTGATTATTTAGAGTACCTTTTATCTACGATATTTTTCAATAAACCAGTTATTACATTTACTTCAACTTCTTTACTACATGTAGCTGTTCTACCTTGTGTTGTTGAAACAAGAGATGTAATTATACTAGATCAACAATGTCACGTTAGTATACAAACTGCTTGTCAATTATTAAAAGCGAAAGGAACTGTCGTAGAAATAATTAGGCATAATAATTTAGAAATGCTTGAGCAAAAGATCTTGAAATATCGCGATACAAGTTCAAAAATTTGGTATATGATTGACGGAGTTTATTCTATGTATGGTGATATTGCACCAATAGATGACTTGAATGAATTACTAAAAAAATATCCACAACTACATCTTTATGTCGACGATGCACATGGTATGAGTTGGAGTGGGACTAATGGATGTGGTCAATTATTTGAAGCTTGTCTAGCGAATGAAAAAACTCTGTATATGACAACCATGGCTAAAGGATTTGGTGTTATGGGAGGAATAGCAGTTTTCCCATCGCAAGCTTGGTACGATAAAGTAAAAATACATGGTGGAGCACTTTCCTATTCACATCCGATACCACCTCCAATTTTAGGAGCATGTATAGCCTCTGCAGAATTGCATTTGACTGGGGAACTTAATGTATTACAAAATTCATTACGCCAGAAATTACAGTTTGCGGATGATAAATTTAAAGCAACACAATTACCATTGGTATCCAATCCTGATACACCAATAATGTTTGTTGGTACTGGTCAACCTGTAGTAGGTTATAATTTAAATAAACGAATCTTAGATGAGGGATTCTACGTAAATATTGGAATGTTCCCTGCTGTTCCAATTAAAAATACAGGCTTACGTTTTACAATTACTAATCATAACACTGAATCGGATATTGAAGCTTTGATTGATGCGTTATCCTATCATTATCCTTTAGCATTAGCGGAAGAAAATAAAACAAATAATCAGGTTCGAAAAGCATTTAATATTCCATTAATAGAAGAGTATAGTTCAGAAGAATTAATTGTTAATCAAAAAGTCAACATAAAAATACAACGAGAACATTCTATCCATAATATAAATGGAGAAGAATGGGATGGACTATTCAAAGGAAAAGGTAATTTTGATTCAGCTGCTTTACAAGTGTTAGAACAAGGTTTTTCTGATAATCCTAATCTTGAAGACAATTGGCAAAGTCAATACATAATCCTACGAGATGAAAAAAATAATATAATTGCTGCAACATTTTTAACGATAGGTTTGGTGAAAGATGATTTATTATCAGAATCAGGAATATCACAAGCAATTGAAGAAATCAGAAAAGATGATCCCTATCATTTATGTTCTAAAACGTTGTGTTTGGGTTCTTTTTTTACAGAAGGAGAGCATTTATATTACGATAAACAACATCCATTATATTTTCAAGCAATACAAGAATTAGTTCAATTATTACTTCATATACAGCAAGAAGAAGGTATTAATAATTTAATTTTACGTGATTTTTCTGAAGAGGATAATGAACTTTTTAAACTCTTTTACGATGAAGGTTTTTTTAAGGTTCAAATGCCAAATGCTAACATAATCGACACACTCCAGGAGCAAAAAGAGAAAGATTATCTTGATTTGTTAAGTTCAAAAGCACGACGAAATATTAGAAATGAAGTGTTAAAGAATCAGCAATTATTGGAATTTGAAATAAAAAGTAAATTGACAGAGGAAGAATTAGCGCTTTTCTATTCATTATATTCACAGGTTTCTAGTAAAAATTTTGACATCAATATTTTTCCATATCCCTATAAGTTATTTAAAACGATAAATGGACATAAAGATTGGGAGTTTGGGATTTTACGTATAAAAGAAAGCAACAAAATAATTGGAATAGATGTGTGTAATTTAAACGCAGACAGTTATGTTACCATGTTGATAGGTATTGATTATTCATTCAATGAAACCTATAATACCTATAAAACTATGCTGTATAATATTGTACTTCATGCAAGAGAAAAAAACTATCAAAAATTATTTTTTGGTTTTTCTGCAGATTTTGAAAAGAAAAAATTAGGCGCAAAACAGATTGCTAAATATGCTTTTATAACTTCTAAGGATCAATTTTCATTTGAACAAATTGAAAATATACATTCTAAAAAATAATTGACATATTTAATTTTTGAAGTTATCATGAAATTAAACTATAAATAATTACTTTTTTTACTAATAATTTAATTGATAACATTTTAATAATCAAAAAAGTAAATACTCTGAAATAATGTATATATTCGAAATGCTAAAGAATCATTATAAAAATATCTGATTAATTTATGAGAGAAATAAGCTCATCATATGGGACAATTAAAGAAATAGATGGAATACTTCATCTTGAGTATAAAAATGAAAATATTAATCTTGAAATTGCTAAAAAACTCGTTGAGGATCGATTAGAATTTACAAATCATACGATTTCCTATTTATTTATTGATGGAACATCTGTAAAAAGTATTGATAAACAAACTAGGGATTTTTTCGGTTCAAGTGTTGGAACATATTTGGTTGGCGGAATGGCAATATTTTCAAATTCCAAATTATCTACTTTTCTAGCAAATTTTTTAGTTAAAGTGAATCTAGTCAAGTACAATTTTCCTGTAAAAATATTTAGTGATAAAGCAGAAGCGATAACATGGATTAAAAATATTAAGCATATAAATGGATAGTTTTATAGATCATTTACAAACTGTTGTTTATTCTTATGCAAATGGTGATTTTGATTTAAGAGTCCCAATTGTTGAGAGTGATACTGATATGAATGTCATCGCTTCTGCTATAAATATGCTTGGGGAGGAATTAAATGAAAAAACCATAACAAAAGATTATTTCAGTACAATTCTTTCAAAATTGCCTTTACCGATTATTGTTTACTCTACATCTGGGAAATTGGAATTAATTAACACCTCAGGATTAAAGTTTTTAGATTGTAATGAGGATATATTGATTGAAAATATTTACGATTTTTTTCCGAAAATAGTTCTTGAAAACACTTTAAAATTAGAAAATTCAAAAAAACAAAAAGAAGTTGTATTTCAACTAATCAAAAAGAAAAAGAACTTAATAGATAAGTTTTTTTTATGTAAAGTTTACAAACTTAAAAATTCCGATACTATACAATATATTTTTATTGCTGAGGATATTACAGAAATAAAACGCAATGAGTTTTTAAAAATGAATGCTTTTCTAGAAGGAGAAGAAAATGAACGAAAAAGATTGGCATACGATTTACATGATTCTTTAGGTCAAGAGTTAAATATCATCAGTCTATTTATTGAAACCTTGAGAACAATGGATAGAAATGGTCCAGAATATGATTCATATCTTGATAAAATAAAAAATCATAATACGAAATCAATCCAAACATTACGCGATGTTTCTTATAATTTGATGCCAGCTTATATTGTAAATAATAATCTATTTGTGGTAATTGAACAATTGGTAAATAATTTGAATTTAGTTCATAATGCATCGATTAAGTATAGTTATCAATTAAGTGAATTAGAAATTGGAAGTAAGGATAAAGAATTGATGTTATTTAGAGTTGTTCAAGAATTTTTAACTAATTCAATCAAACATTCACGAGCAAAAAATATTACCCTAACAATTTCAGTAAATAAAAAAAGTAAGGTTTTCACTTTTAATCTAAGAGATACAGGTATTGGATTTGATGACAATCTACTTTTTCATAAAAATGGATTGAATAACATGATTCATCGATTGGATTTATTAAATGCTCCTTATGAATTAATTAGTAAACCGACAATTGGTACAAGTTTAAATTTCAAATTTTATGTCTAAAAAAATTAATGTATTAGTAGCCGACGATCATCAAATTGTACGTGAAGGTATAATTACCATGTTGAGTCATCAAAAATCTTTGAATTTACAATTTCACGAAGTTTCTAATGGATTAGAGGTTTTACAAAAAATTAAAAATACTAAAATTGATATTATTCTATTGGATATTACTATGCCAATTTTAGATGGTCTAGAAACATTAAAAAAATTACGAAGTTTATCCTATGCACCACCAAGTATTATGCTTACCATGCATAATGATGATTATATTATTCGAAAAGCATATAAATATAGTACTTCAGGATTTGTTTTAAAAACATGTACAGCAGAAGAATTAGTAAAAGCCATTAAAACAGTTTGTGATGGAAATAAGTATTTTAGTACGGAAACATCTAACTTATTATTTAATGAAATTTCTTCCAATGTTAAAGCTCAACGTGTTTATTTGAAAAGTGAAATTCTATCGAAAAGAGAAGTACAAGTTATTTCATTATTTGTAAAAGGTTACACTAATACTAAAGTTGCAGATGAACTAAACATTAGTATACGGACTGTTGAAGGACATCGGTTTAAAATCATGCAAAAATTAAAATTAGAACATTTTAGTCAACTCGTATTGTATGGTATAGAACATGAGTTTTAAGAAAGACACTATCCCACTAAGTGTGTAAACACGATTTTTAGTTAGTTATTCTATCCTCAAAAATAATTAAAAATTGGCCATATATTGTTCCCCATTCTCTAATAGGCATTGTCCATTTTTTAATAGACTCATTAACAGCTAAATAAACGGATTTCATTACAGCTTCATCTGTTGGGAATGAAAGTTTGTTTTTAGTGTATTTTCTTATTTTTCCATTAAGATTTTCAATAATATTGGTTGTGTAGATAATTC
>CANGOF010000003.1 GCA_947455515.1 Flavobacteriia bacterium | reverse complement strand
TACACTTCCACAACCTCCTGATAACGGAATACTATAAGAAAAGGTTCCACTTGCAGATGGTGTACCACTGATAGTTATAGTATTTGTTGCCCATGCCGCTGTTACTCCGGTTGGTAATCCTGTTGCTGTACCAATTCCAGATGCACCGGTTGTAGTATGAGTTATAGCTGTTAAAGCTGTATTTAAACATAACGTTGGTGTACTAGAAGCTGTTCCAACTGTATTGGCAGCAGTTACATTTATAGTTCCTGTTGCATTCACGCTTCCGCATCCTCCTGTTAATGGAATAGTATAAGAAAAGGTTCCGCTAGCAGTTGGTGTACCACTAATTGTGATAGTATTGCTACCCCATGCTGCTGTAACACCTGAAGGTAATCCTGTTGCTGTGCCAATACCTGTAGCTCCAGTTGTAGTAAGTGTTATATTAGTTAAAGCTGTATTAATACATAACGTTGGTGTACTTGAAGCTACTCCTGCTGTATTATTGGATGGAACTGTAATTGTAGCTATTGAACTATAAGCTAAAGCACATACTCCATTTGTTATTACTGCTCTATAATAGGTAGTTGCAGTTAAATTAGTAGCAGTGTAGGTAGTGTTAGTATTGGCAATGTCTGTAGTTCCAGAAGCAAAAGTATTTGAAGTTGTAGAAAATTGCCATTTGGTGATACTACCAGTGTATCCACTCAATGTTAATGTTGTGGAATTTGTTCCAGTACAAACAGATGCACTTCCAGAAATTGAACCTCCCACTGAAGCTGATGAAACGGTAACAGTTGCGATACTACTATAAGCAGCAGCACAAGAACCACTTGTAATTACTGCTCTATAATAAGTTGTAGCGGTTAAGTTTAATGCAGTTTGTGATGTGGTTGTATTAGAAATATCAGATACCAAAGACGAAAAATCACTCACTGTTGATGATTGCCATTTTGTGATTGAACCTGTATGACCACTCAACGTTAAGGAAGTAGAGTTTGTCCCTGTACAAACGGTAGCACTTCCTGCAATTGAACCACCAACGGATAAGGGATCTACTGTTACTGAAACACTTGTCGGAGTACCCCAACAGCTTGATGAAGAATTATATGATCTGATATAATACGTGCCACTTGATGAAGCACTATATGTAGAACTTGCAGGATTAGAAGTAATAGTACCTGAAATACTTGTTTGCCAGTACCATGTATTATTTGCAGATGCTGTCCCATTTTTTGTTAGGATAACATTTGCATTACACTGAGGGGATGTTGAAGCAGGTATTCCTGGGGTATCTGTCGTACAAGATGTTGTTGTACCAGAAATAACAAAATTTGATATATCTACCCAGGCTGTGTTGGCATTTTGATTGTAAAAATAAACTCTAAATTTAATAGTATTTCCGCTATATACAGTAATTGATAAACTAGAAAAACTTTGTGTAGCTGGAGCAGATGGATTATTAAAAGATGTTCCTAAAAGGCTTTCCGTTGTGAAATTATCAGTAGAGTAATATACAACTCCATTAGCAGGTGTATTATTGTTTCCTTGACAAAAACTAACAGAGCTTATTGCAAAGGTATTTCCGCTATTTGGAGCTACTGAAAACTCATAATAATACGACTGATTTCTTGTCGCTGCTCGGTTATTTGCATCTATGTTTAACTTTAAACCATATGCACATCCACTATTAACAGTACTACTATATGAATTTAATGTTTGACCTGAATAAGTACATGAACTTCCTGTAACATTCCCTGAATTTGACACAGAAGCAGTACTTGTTAGAGCCCAAGTGGCAGTAGCCGCTTGTCCAAATCCATTCACTACCCACATCATCCCCACAACTACCCAAACAATCTTCATCCATCCTATATTTCTTCCTCGTTCCATAACGTTTAATTTTATTCCGTCCCTGCCTTTTCGGTTCAATACCAAAAGGGTATAATTTATCCCTCGCAATCTTTCGCGCGCAGGATTATACAGTACGGACATTATCAAAAACGTACCAAAGAAAAAAAATTACAGTAAATAACTGAAAAATAAATAGTTACGAAACACTTTACCAACACAGATTAGTTTCAAAAAAAATCATTTTCCCTAAATAGGAACAGGTTTTAAGCGGTATTTCAACCTGTTTATCCTAAAAAAAACACAAAAAAAGGCTGACCAAAAGCCAACCTTTATAAAATCATATACTTATTTTTATCTATCTATCAAATGCTCCAAAAGCAACTAATAACACCATCACAACAACAACAACTATTACAGTACCCGCAATAAAAATTTGTATTTTCTCGTTTTTTGTATTCTCGTCCATAATCGTAGTATTTAGATGAATAACCACTTTTAATTTACGTATTTAATACTTGAAAAACAATTATTTACACAATTATTTTAATGAAATCAGAAAAAAAATTCTTAACGAGCTAATAACTTTTGAAAATCTGCAATAATCCCTAACAATATCTTCTCTACCAAGGTGATATATCCGTCAATTTGCTTGGAATCCATCTCAAAAATTTGTTTCGTTGCCATTTCTGAAATCAGCTCTTGTAAACTTACAATGCCAAAAGTGTACATGTTTTGTTTCAACTTATGCGCCATTTTTCGCACCCCTTCCATTTCCTCTTCGTAAAAACTTAAACGCATTTCTCGAACGTCTTTTGGAACCTCCTCAATAAACAAGTTTAATATTTCTCGAATCAAAGCAGTATCCGCTCCACACAGACGATTGATTTGCGTTAAATCATACATCAAATTTTCCTTTCCTACATTTTCCATAACACTTTGATTAGTTTACATATTTTTGAATTATTGTAAATAAACAACTTTCCATATAAGGTTTAATGATAATATCACTCATTCCTATTTCAAGGTAACTGTCTAACTGATTTTGCATGGTATTAGCAGTCAGAGCGATGATTGGTAGACTTGCTAATTTTAATTCCTTACGAATTTGCTTGGTAGCCTCTACCCCATTCAAAACAGGCATTTCAATATCCATAAAGACAAGATCTACCGTGTTTTCTCTTAAAAAATCAATGGCTTCTTGCCCGTTATTTGCAATATAGACATCTATCTTTTTGTTTATCAAACTGTATTTTGCCACCATCGAATTAACCAAATTATCGTCTACAAGCAACACCCGCAAACCAGTAAATCGATCGTCGAATGAATTAGATGGATCGTTTTCTTTTTCTAATTGCTCTAAATTCTTAGCTAATTCCAAAACGATACGAACCTCCGTTCCTGCTCCCTCCTCACTAAGAATGGTAATGTCACCTCCCATTAATTTTATGATTTCTCTAGATATTGACAAACCTAATCCAGTTCCAGAATTATGTGAAAGTAATTCAGTATTTTGCTTGGAAAACTTATCAAATATTTGTCCAATGAAGGTTTTATTTATTCCGATTCCTGTATCAATGACTTGAAATAATATTTTTTGAGTAGTTGCCTTATCCTCTAGTAAGCTCACACATAAATTCACACTTCCAGCCTGTGTGAACTTGATGGAATTTCCTAATAAATTAATCAAAACCTGCCTTAAATTCAATGCATCAAAATCTACAATTTCATTAACCCCATCTCTTATTTCATAGGTAATTGCTAATTTTTTATCTTCGGCAATTGGCAGCATAATTTCGATCGTACTAGCTACAAATTCACGCAAATTAAGTGTGTTGTTTGCAATCGAAAATGTGCCTTCGTTTAACCTGGAAAAATCTAATACATTATTAATCAAGGTTAACAAATGACTACTAGATGCTTTTAACTGACCTATTAATTCTTGTTCGCTTGAAATTCTTCGCTCCAACTCTCGAGATAAACCAATAATTGCATTTAAGGGTGTTCGAATTTCATGACTGATATTAGCAACAAAAGCATCTTTTAAAGCATTTGCTTCTTCTGCAATTTTTTTGGCTTTCAATAAATTCTCCTTATATTCTTTCTGCGTATGTACATCTCTAGCAACAGCCAATACATATTCTTTATGATGAAAAGTTACGATATTGATCGATAATTCTACATACCCTTCTTCCCCTGTAATCTTATTATAATTGATTGTTTGCATCAACAAACCATTATTTGACCTCAATTCGTTCACGTGATTTTCCCATTCAATTAGCGTTGGAAAAATCGGCTCAAAATCCATGACTGTAAAAGAAGTAATTTTTGATTTATCTAAACCCAAACGAGCACAAGAAGCATCATTCGCATACAACATATTCCCATGTATATCAGAAACTTGAACAGAATCTTTACTGGTATCAATAATGGATTCCCAAAATTGCAAACGCTGTAAAGAACGTTCATACATTTTCTTTTTCTGCAAATCAATGCCTGATACATTTATAGCATCCAAATGTTTCCCTACTAAATCCAAGAAAAAATAAATTTCTTCTAATAATTCATTGGAAAAAAGTTCCTCTGCTGTAAACATAAAATAACCCACCCCTTTAAAACAAACACATTGAAAATGATTCCCGTCTTCATTAATTACATCAAAATCAATGATGTATTTTATTTTATTTTGATCTGGAAATAAAATATTGGAATTAATCGTAGAGGCGCGATAATGAAATTCAAGGTAAGTCTGACCAACCGTATCCAAATTCTTCCGAACACAACTATGTTGGGTATGAAATTTTTCCGCAAAAAAGACCAATAAATGAGTGAAAACTTTTTCACTTTGAACTTCATTTTTGATGGCATTCAATGCTTGCGTAAAATAGCTTGTATATTTTGCTTCCTCCGAATTCATTTTCATTGGTATTTTTTCGACAAAATAATCTTCCCTTCATTAATCATACGGTAGATGGTTGTTTTACCAACCCCTAATTCGTTCGCAGCCTTAATGACATTCCACTTATTTTTCTCTAAATAATGAAGAATGATTTTCGTATTATACTCGTCTAACGTACATTTTTTTTTAAGTAAGTCCTCAAGAACTAAAGTTGTATTCAATGGTAAATCGGAAACATTGATAACCGAAGAATCACTCATAATAAATGCTGTCTCTATAATTGCTTTCAACTCGCGAATGTTACCCGGAAATTTATATTTCAATAAAAAATCCTTCGTGTCCTCACCTAACAACTTAACTTTCAATTGATTTTGTTTCGCAAATTCTTTGATAAAATGTTCCGCTAGAATAATTATATCCCTTCCTCGCTTACGCAATGGTGGAACCTCAATTTTAACCCCCATTAAACGGTAATACAAATCCTCTCTAAACCTTCCAGCTTTGACCTCTTTCAATAGATCCTTATTCGAAGCTACAATCAATCTAAAATTTAATTTAATTGTCGTATTGGCTCCTAAACGAGAAATTTCCATCTCTTGAATAGCACGCAATAATTTCGCCTGCATTGTCAAATCCATCTCACTGATTTCATCTAAAAACAAGGTTCCTCCATTAGCTTCTTCAAATTTTCCAGCCTTCGCAATGTGCGCACCGGTAAATGCCCCCTTCTCATAACCAAACATTTCACTTTCTATCAATTCTTTTGGAAAAGCAGCAACGTTCAATGCAATAAATGGTTTTTTCTTACGTACCGAATTATAATGTATTGCCTTAGCTACCAATTCTTTTCCAGAACCTGTCTCTCCTACAATATTTACAGCAACCGTATTAGTCAACGTCTTCTCCATCAGCCGAAACATGTTTTTGACATCCGGACTCAACCCCACTATCTTGGAGGAGAAATCAAACTTTTGATTTACTTCTTGCCTTAATTGAAGTAATTCTTTGTTTGTCTCTACTTTTTCAACTGCTTGAATTAAAGACTTCCACAACCAATCTAAGGTTTGCTCATTTTTTACGATGTAATCAAACGCTCCTTTTTTTATTAAAGTCAATGCAATTTCAATATCATCTTGCGCAGAAACAATGATAACTTGCGAATTAGGCGATAGTTCAGACACCTTGTCAAACAACTCCATCCCTCCCATATCGGGAAGATTATAATCCAAAATCATCACATCCGGCTTAACAGAAAGTGCTGAAATTAAAGATTTTGCATCTTCAAAAAGTTGAATTTCATAATCCACATTCATAGAAATTTTATATCCAATTAAACGTCTATAAATGGCATCGTCTTCAACGGAGTAAATAAGATATTTTTTCATGTCTGTGTATTTTAAAGATTACTTATTTTTTAAATTACGTATAAATACTATACCTTCAAAACATAGTGAAAAAAAGTTTATTAAATCCGAATTAAATCGCTGTAAATAAACATTTTAAACCTGAATAAATTTACAATGATTTTGAGGTAAATTTACTACACAATCAAACAATTCACCACTCCGTTTTTAGTAATAAAATACACTATCTCAATAAAGGAATAATTACCAAAACGGGAATAAAAATAAAGCTGTTCAAAAAATCAAACGACTATATAACAGCGAATTAACTTTAAAGTACATTTTTGGCATAGTTATTATTATGAAAACTGAAAACTACGTAAAATGAACCACAGTAAAAAATCAGAAAAAGCACACAAACTAGCTTCCATTAGTATTGGATTAAATGTTGTAGTATTACTTCTTGTTATATATTTGTTATTTTTGCTTAAATAGCTAAGTAATACGAGCATCACTAAATTCATAAAACTAAATTAATCATGTACGGAATTGTTAACAAAGCGATTGAAGAATTGGTTATTGCAAATTTTGGGCACGATAAATGGAATGCTATCAAAAAAAGGAGTGGCATTGATATTGACTTTTTCATCAGTAATGAACCATACGATGATGATGTTACCTATCAATTAGCTTCTGCAGCTGCTATTGAAACAGGCTTAACCATTTCAGAAGTGTTGATTAGCTTTGGTGAATGGTGGATTCTCAAAACGGGAAAAGAAAAGTACGGCTACTTACTAGAAAGTGGCGGAGAAAACTATAAAGACTTCCTAATCAACCTTCCTCTTTTTCATAATCGTGTAATGATGATTTATCCTCGTCTTACCCCTCCTGAATTCAAAATAAGCAATATCGAAGAGAAAAGTTTACACGTACATTATTACTCCAAAAGAATTGGATTGCAAGATTTTGTGAAAGGACTATTGCAAGGTTTAGCAACTTTTTATTCTTGTAAAGTACAATTAAATCTCTTAGAATCAAGAGAGGATAATTCTGATCATGAGATATTTCACGTTGCATGGGAATAAATCTAAACTACGACCAATTAAATCGTGTTTTTCCCTTTCATATTGAGGTAAATAAACATTTTGAAATTCTTTCGCAAGGAAGTAGTTTGACTAAAATTGTAGGAAATCTTACAAATCAAAAATTTAATTCCTTTTTCCAAATTGAACGACCACATTACGATGAACTAAGTTTTGATCAAATAAAAAAGGATAAAACAAATTTCTTTATCCTAAAACATCTTACACAAAACTTTGTATTTAAAGGACAATTAGAATTAATCGGTGAAAAAAACACATTGTTTTTTGTTCTTACACCATATTTTCACAAAATCGACGAACTTAAAAAAAACAGACTATTAGTTACTGACTTTGCTAGCTATGATTTGACATTCGACTTCCTTCACATTATCAAAAACATAGAAATAAACAACGATGAAATCATCGACCTTGTTGATCAATTAAAACAAAAAAATATCCAAATTTCTTTACAAGAAGAAAAACATAGAAATATTATTAATAATATGAATATGGGATTGTTGGAAGTTGACAATAACGACATCGTTCAATTTGCGAACCAAACCTTTTGTGATATGTCCGGATTCTCACTCGAAGAATTAATCGGAAACAAACCTACGGAACTCATTGTTGAAAAACACAATCACCATATTATAGAGAAAAAAATCGTAAAACGTCAAAATGGAATTTCCAATGGTTTTGAAATGGAAATTGTCAAAAAAAATGGCGAAAAACGAATTTGGTACATCAGCGGCGCACCTAACATCAATGACAAAGGAGAGTGCATCGGATCCATTGGAGTTCACATGGATATTACAGAACAAAAAATACTAGAAAAAGAACTAGAAAATGCTAAACTAATTGCAGAAAAAGCCTCGAAAACAAAAGAGATGTTTCTAGCAAATATGAGCCACGAAATTAGAACTCCTCTCAATGTATTATTGGGAATGATACGACTCATTGAAAAAGAACAAATCAACCAAACTGTATTAGATTACATAACAAGTTCAAAAGACGCTGCAAATCATTTGCTTTCCATTCTAAACGACATACTCGACATGTCTAAAATCGAGTCTGGAAAAATGAAAATCAACCACTTATCGATGGACATCTATTCCATAAACAACTCTCTTGAAAACATTTTTCTTCCTTCTGCTTCTGCAAAAAACATTGAATTTATTAGCCATATAGACCCTCTTATTGAACCATTAAAAGGAGATGAGGTACGACTGAGACAAGTATTAATTAATTTGATTAGTAACGCAATTAAATTTACAGAAAAAGGTAGAATTGAATCCACAATACGTTTGATTGAAAATACAGAGGAACACCAATTAATAAATTTTACAATTGAAGATACCGGAATTGGCATGTCGGAAGAATTTATCCAAAATATTTTCGAGAAATTTACACAAGAATCCAATTTAGCAAATAGAAAATACGAAGGTACTGGACTAGGAATGACAATTTCTAAAGATATTCTTGATCTGATGAATGGTAAACTCATGATTGAATCCAAACAAAATATTGGTACAAAAATACAATTCGAACTTTCCTTTAAAAAAGCCAATAGACCAAAACAAACGAAAGTTTTACTTAAATTAAAAACCAAATTACTTAAAGGAAAAAATATTCTTCTCGTAGAAGACAATAAACTAAATCGTCTGATTGTCCGAAAAATGCTTGAATTATCTGGTTGTATTGTCGAAGAAGCTGAAAACGGGAACATTGCAATCAATAAAGTAATCAACCAAAAATTTGATTTGATTCTAATGGATATTCAAATGCCTGAAATGGATGGAATTGAGGCAACGAAAATTATTCGAACAGGATTGAATCTATCCACACCAATTTTAGCGCTAACAGCCAATTCTTTCCAACACGATATAGACAAATACTTTGATATTGGAATGAACGACTTCATCATAAAACCATTCGAAGAAGATCAATTTTATGCAAAAATTATAAAAAATATTTAATCGTAAAAAACTAGTAAAAAACGACGAGACTAAATTGACTTACGCTTTCTATTTTCTTGTTTAATAAGTACATTTGTTTTGCTTAAAAAAGAACTTAAATAATGAATTTTCTTAAAATAAATTACGGCCATTCTCGCGTTTTCGGACTTGACTTATTACGTATGTTTGCCATCCTTTTTGTTGTCTTTGGTCATAGTGCGATTTTAGTTCCCGAAGAATACAAAGACATTATCCGTAAAATCACCTTGGATGGTGTTGCTATGTTCTTCGTATTAAGTGGTTTCTTAATCGGTGGTATCTTAATTAAAATCGTTGAAAAAGAAAAACCTACCTTCCCTGTCCTGCTAAACTTTTGGTCGCGTCGTTGGCTTAGAACTGCTCCTATTTATTTCATTATCTTATCCTTTGTCTTAATCTACACCTTCATTTACAAAGCGGATCGCGTGCCATCCGATTGGTATCGTTATTTTGTCTTTACCCAAAACTTAAACCATAAACTACCCTTATTCTTTGCTGAATCCTGGAGTTTAAGCATCGAAGAGTGGTTTTATCTTCTAACTCCAGTTGCTCTTTTCTTGGCGCTTCGAGTTAGTAAAACATCCATTAAAAACACAACCCTGATCGTTCTTCTAGCTGGAATCATTGCAATTATTGGCTATCGTTTATACCTTTTCAGAACACTTAACCTTACCGATTTTGAAGAATTAAACCTGCAAATCACACGTCAAGTTCTCCCTCGTTTGGATTCTATTATGTTCGGTGTTTTAGCAGCTTACATCTCCTTTTATTTTCCTAAAATTTGGAACAAAGCAAATGTATGGATCTTACCAATCCTTGGATTCATTGCGCTTTATTATTTAAAATTCAAAAACCCGAGTAATACGAGTGAATATACGGTTGTCTGGTTACCAATCATTAAATCCTTAATCGTTTTTAGTTCCTTGCCTTTTTTAGCGCAATGGAAAGAATTTCGTTTTTCGAAAATCAGTAAAGCAGTGACTTTTATCAGTTTGATTTCCTACTCCATATACCTAACCAATTTAACGGTTGTCATACACATGATCATCAAACATGCAATTCATGGTAACTACCTGCACAAACACGTACTTCCAAGTTATTGGCAATATGAATACCTCTTATTTTGGGCGATAACCATCGTATTATCTTATCTCACCTATGTGACTATCGAAGTGCCATTCATGAAATTACGCGACATCAAAAAGAAATCTTAATTTATAACGTATGCATCCAAGAATCACACAAATCAAAGAGAAAATACAACCAATCCGTGAAGAGATTGTGAATCATCCTTTGTTTCAAGAAATTAAGACAATCGAAGACATTCAGTTATTCATGCAACACCATGTATACGCAGTGTGGGACTTCATGTCTTTATTGAAATCCTTACAACGTAACCTTACGTGCGTAGAAACTCCATGGTTCCCTGTTGGTGCGCCAGAAACCCGTTTTTTAATCAATGAAATCGTAGTTGGAGAAGAATCCGATGTAGATGCTCATGGGGTAAGAAAAAGTCATTTTGAACTTTATCTGGACGCTATGAAACAAGCAAATACATCTTCCCATGAAATTATGCTTTTCTGTAAAACACTAAAAGAAACTAAAAATTTCGATGCTAGTTTCACTGCTGCCAACACACCAGAGAGTGTGCGAAATTTTGTAAATTTTACGTTCAAAACAATAAATACGAACAAGGCTTACTTACAAGCTGCTATTTTCACGTTTGGTCGCGAAGATTTAATCCCTAACATGTTCTACTCGTTAGTCAATGAATTAAACAATCAATTTCCAGATCAAATTGCACCGATAAAATACTACCTCGACAGACACATCGAAGTAGATGGCGATCACCACAGTCACTTAGCCATTGAAATGACGGAAGAACTATGCGGCAACGACGATGCCCTTTGGGACGAAGCAGAACTCTTTATTCTTGACTCTCTAGCACAACGTAAATTACTTTGGGATGGTGTCCTTGAAAAAATTAAAGAAAGCGCAATTCATATTTCATAACTCATAATTCATCATTCAAAAAATGGAAGATATTCGCTGGAAACAACGCTTTATGAATTTCGAAAAAGCTTTATTCCAATTAAAAAGTGGAATTCAAACTCATATTCATACACAAGAAGATATCATAAAAGAAGGAATTATTCAACGTTTTGAATTCACGCATGAACTAGCATGGAAGGTTTTGAAAGACTATTTAGAATATGAAGGTTTTACAAATATTACTGGATCAAGAACTGCAACGCGTGAAGCATATAATAAAAACCTACTTGAAAATGGAGATGTTTGGATGGAAATGATTGAAAGTAGAAATAATACAGTACATACCTACCAACAAAACATACTTGAAGTTGAATTTGAAAAAATTGTGAAGAATTATCTACCTGTATTAATTACTTTTGAAACTAAAATGAAAACGTTCATCTAATACCTATTGAATAACTAACTTTAATTAAATCAAATGGAACAAGATATTCGCTGGAAACAACGTTTTATGAATTATGAGAAAGCACTAGATGTACTTCGTAATTTCACTTCAGTTGAAAAATTAAATATTCGTGAAGAACAAGGGTTAATCAAGTCTTTTGAATACACCTATGAACTTGGATGGAATGTAATGAAAGACTTTCTTATTGAAAAAGGAAATAATGAAATTTTCGGTTCAAAAGATGCTATTAGACAAGCATTTAAAGTGGGTATAATCGACAATGGAGAAGCTTGGATGAATATGGTAAATGACCGAAATCGAACTGTTCACACCTACGATCATGAAAATGCAAAAATTGTAGTGAATAATATTTTAACGAATCATATTTCAGCCTTCGAAAATTTTTATGCTAAAATGAAAACGTTCATCTAATGGAAACTGAAACGTTGAAATTCGGACTAAAACAAACTACGATTGATAAAATCAATGCTGTATTTCGTTTGCATCCAGAAATTGAAAAAGTAGTCATTTATGGTTCACGTGCCAAAGGAAACTACCGACCTGGTTCAGACATCGACATCACCCTTTTTGGTGAAAACCTAACAAGAGATATACTTTCAAAGTTGGATTGGGAGATCGACGATCTAAATACCCCCTATTTATTTGACATATCAATCTATACTAAATTAAACGCTCCTTCGTTACAAGAACATATAGACCGTGTAGGGCAAATTTTCTACACAAAAAATTCATAACCCATAACTCATAATTCAAAAAAAATGGATCTTTTATCATTAATCGGAATCATTGTACCAACCCTTAGTTTATCTATCATCTTGGTATATGTATTGAAATCACAACAGCAAAAGGTTGAACCAACAGTACAAGTTGCTCCACCAAAACCAGTCGTTACAAACTCCAATGAAAATGCGAAGTTCTTCTTACCTCATCGTGTGGAAGCTTACCAACGCATCATTTTGTTTATGGAACGTATTTCTCCTAACTCTTTGGTGATGCGTAAATTCGAACACGGCATGAAAGCGAAAGAATTGCAAGGAGAATTACTTTCTACCATACGTAGTGAGTTTGAACACAACATCGCGCAACAAATCTTCATCTCGCCTCAAGGTTGGAAAATGGTGAAAGAATCCAAAGAAGAAATCATTAAAATCATCAACTTGGCAAGTAGCCAAATCGACGAAAACGGTAACGCACTCGACCTTTCACAAAAAATCTTCGAAATCGCGACGCAAATCGAGAAATTACCTACAGAAATTACCAATGAGTTTTTGATTAACGAATTGCAGAGGTTGTTTTAAAGTTATGAATTATGATTTACAAGTTATAATTCATAACCTATAATTTATAATCTCTCAATACCCGGCTTTCTCTTTCGGATACGCATTAAATGTCCCGGAACCAGTAGCAATCAAGGTTTCTCCATCGTACACCTTCACCTCTGAAACTAAGATGCGATTTCCTTTCGAAATCACTTCCGATTTCGCGACTATGTTTGCTCCCAATACCGCAGGTTTTAGGTACCTTAAGGATAAATCTAACGTAGAAACTACTTTATTATCATTTACTACCGCACTCAAACAAGCCACTCCTAAAGCGGCATCCATCAAAGAAGCAATAACTCCACCATGTGCTGCGATCGGCGTAGCTAAATGTTTGTCTTCAATGGTTATATAATAATGTACTTTTCCTACAACCGGAATTTCACAATGCATACCAATTAAGTCACCGAAATGATTGCTCTTTGCATATTTTTCAATTAATTCAGAGGAAAACATAGAGATTTAATTATGCGTTGGAAACATTATTCTCGTGGTGAAAAGTAAAACCTCGCTCTGTTAATTCAAAATATACTTTTTCATTCATCGCGTAAAAAACTGGACTATGATTGTCTTTGTGGGTCCATACACGTGCATGAATTTCAAGAGAAGTAATAGTCAAGGCTCCAATACCAACAAAAGGAACTGGATTCTGTAAAATACGCTCATCTTCGCTAAATAAATTCATCAAAATAGACTTCACTTCTTCGAAATTCTCGCCATAAGCTAAATGAAAAATTAAATCTACCCTTCTATTTTCAGCCTTGGTTAAATTGGTAATATTTCCATTCGCAATCGGACCATTAGGTAATATAACCACCTTGTTATCGGGTGTATAGATATGCGTGTTAAAAATTTGAATTTCTTTCACAACTCCTTGAGCCGTTTGCGCTAAAATGGTATCCCCCACTTTAAACGGTTTAAATACCAATATCATAACTCCTCCTGCAAAATTGGATAAAGTTCCCGAAAATGCCATACCAATAGCCAAACCAGCTGCTCCCAACAACGCTACAAAAGAGGTCATTTGAATACCAAACTGGGTAATACTTGTTACAACGACTAACAATTTCAACGCGGTAGAGGTCAAACTAGACAAAAAGGTCACCAAACTCTCATCGGTATTGCTACGTTTTAAGACACGTCGAATGGTTTTTGAAGCCAGATTTGCTAACCAAAATCCAGCAACTAAGATCACGATAGACAATAATAGGTCCGTACCTATTTTCAATGCCCATTTCTCTATTTCTTCGATGGAAAAACCAAATATTTTCTTTTCAATTGCTTGTAAACCTATTTTCATTCTCGGTGTGTTAGTTGGTTACAAATTTAGTTGAATTAATTTATAGTTGAAAGTTCAAAGGTGAAAGTTAAAAGTTATGAATTCTATATACATTATACTTTATACTTTTAATTATTTTTGCATCCATGAACTACTTCAAAAATAAGGTTGTTTGGATTACAGGTGCATCTTCAGGAATCGGAGAAGAACTTGCTATTCAATTGAGTCAGCTAGGTGCTCAGGTCGTACTTTCTGCACGTAACAAAGAGGCATTGAATCTAGTTCTTCAGAAAATGGATCAACCAACACAACATTTAGTCTTACCTCTCGATTTAGAAAAACAAGATGAATTCCCTTCCCTTTTCCAATCGATCTTGGAAACCTATGGACGTTTTGATATGTTGTTTAATAATGGTGGACTAAGTCAACGCTCAGAAGTGCACGAAACAATCATGGAAGTAGAAAGAAGAATCATGGAAATTAATTACTTTGGAAACATTGCGTTAACAAAAACAGTCCTTCCTTTTTTAAGAAAACAACAATCCGGGCATATCATTGTAACCTCAAGTGTCGCTGGTAAATTTGGATTCTTTCTTCGTTCCGCATATAGCGCTTCCAAGCACGCTCTGCATGGTTATTACGAAAGTCTTTTATTAGAAGAAGCGAAAAATAACATCCCTGTCACCCTACTTTGTCCTGGAAAAATAAATACGTCTATTTCCATGTCTGCCCTTCACGGCAATGGGGAAAAACACAATGAAATGGACCATAACCAAGCAACAGGAATGCCAGTATCGGAATGCGTAAGGAAAATCATCCAAGCAGTTTCTAAAAAGAAAAAAGAAGTACTAATCGGTAACCGTGAAATCTATGCGGTATATATCAAACGCTTCTTGCCTGCTCTCTTCTGGAAAATCATCAAAAATGAAAAAGCGACTTAGTTGATTTTTATACAAGTTAAAAACCTCAGCGCCCTCAAAAACGCCTATACGTCAAAAAATTCTCTCCGTGTCCTCTGCGATAATATTACTCTACCTTCCCTCCAAGTAAACTCCTCTTCCTACTATACCCAAAATACACCACCAACCCAATCACCAACCAAACACCAAACCCTATCCAATTCGCTAATTCCAATTCAGTCATCATATAAAAACAACTCAACAACCCCAATAAAGGAATCGTTGAAAAATTATATGTAAATGCTAATCCACTAAACAATAAGGTCACACCTATAAAAATCCATTGAGAAACTGTCACGTTATTCAATCCGTACGAATAAATCATTCCTACGATAATTAATACGACAAACGGCATAACATACTTCGAATTCAAATAAGGTGTTTTAAACGTTCCCTTAGGACCATCTTTCCTTGCTTGCATAACCAACACGCCTCCGCAAACTAATACAAAAGCAAATAAGGTACCAATACTACATAAATCCGTTACCATTTTTAAATTCATAAATAAAGCAGGAACGGCAACTACAAACCCAACGACAATGGTTGCAAAACTAGGTGTCTTATATTTCGGATGAATTTTAGAAAATCGTTTTGGTAATAATCCATCGCGACTCATACTCATCCATATTCTTGGTTGACCCATTTGAAAAACCAACAAAACACTCGCCATAGCAACAACCGCACTTACTGCAATGATACCTGCGATCCACGTGACATTCAATTTTTCAAAAACAAAGGACAATGGATCTCCAACATTTAACAAAGAATAATCCACCATTCCTGTCAATACTAAAGCAATTAAAATATACACAACGGTACAAATTATAATCGACCACATCATCGCTTTGGGTAAATCACGCTTAGGATCTTTACATTCTTCCGCAGTGGTAGAAATAGCATCAAAACCAATGTAAGCAAAGAAAACAGCAGAAACTCCTTTTAAAACACCAGAAACTCCTTCCGGTGCAAATGGTGTCCAATTTTTCACATCCACATAAAAAACACCTACAATCAATACCAATAATATCACAAACAATTTAATGAAAACCATCAAATTACCAGCTCTTTTGGATTCACGTATCCCTCTATAAACTAACCAAGTGATAACGATTATTATCCCTAACGCAGGTAAATCAGCAACAAAATGAAAACCTCCAAGGCTTGGACTCGTTTTCCAAGCAGTGTAAGCCAACTGGAGTTCGGAGGGTAGTTGAGCTAATTGACCTGATTTCAATAATTCACTTGCTTTGGTAAAACCAGTATGTGCAGATAAATAATCCATTTGCATCCAAGCAGGAAGATGAATTCCTCCACTACTTAACAAACTCGTAAAATAATCGCTCCAAGAAATTGCAACGGTGATATTCCCTATCGCATATTCCATAATCAACGACCAACCAATAATCCAAGCTACGATCTCACCAAAGGCAACATAAGAATAAGTATAAGCACTACCTGAAACAGGTACAATGGAAGCAAATTCAGCATAGGCAAACGCTGAAAATCCACAAGCTACAGCTGTAAATAAAAACAAAAAAATCACTGCAGGTCCACCTTCATGACTCGCATTACCTATCGTACTAAAAATACCAGCTCCAATTATAGCTGCAATTCCAAACGATATTAAATCTTTTAGTGTTAAATGTCGACCAAGCTGCTCTCCTGCCTCTTCATTCTTTTTTACTTGACTAAGAATATTGTCAACGTTTTTTTTTCGAAAAAGAGAGGTATTGTTCATAGGTAAGTATAAAAATAGTTAGTCAAACAAAAAAAGACCTTATTATCGGTCTTTTTTCTTATCCTCATTAGCTATTAGTCTATTGTGGTATTTTCAATTCTTGACCAATCTCTATCTTATCGTCTGAAATATTATTTGCTTTTCGAATTGCTTCGGCTTTAACACCATATTTTATTGCTAATGCATTAATTGTGTCCCCAGATTTTACAGTATGACTTTTTGTTTTACCGCTTTTTTCTTTTTTATCTTCTTTCTTTGAATCTTTTTCGGACTTCTTTTCTTCTTTCTTTTTCTCTTCTTTTTTAGGTGTAGTTGAAACTTCTTCTTTCGTCGTAGAAGTTTCGTCTACCGCGGTAACATCTGCAGGTTCCACTTCGGATGTTTCTTCTTCCACAACATCTTCTTCCGTTTCCTCTTCTTCCTCTTCTTCTTTCTCCGCTTTCTTTGGTTTCTCATACTCCATCAACTCCTCCAAATCTTGGTGTTGATTGGTAGTATCTTTCGCAATAACTTCACCTGCATCGTCTAAAACTTTATCTGTATCATCATGCGGTTGACGGAAAACAAACCAGATAAGTAAAAACACAGCAATAATTCCTGCACCAATTTTAATTGTTTTCTTTCTATCTAAAGAAATTTTATTAAAAAAATTGATTTGTTCTTGCGTTGCAGTTGATTCATTCACAATAGATGAAACTCTTTCCTTCGCAGAAGCAGAAGCAGAAGTTGAATTAGTGGTAGTAGCAACCACTCTTTTTTGAATGTTACCTTCAGTTACAGATATCAATTGTAACGTTACATTTTCTGGTACACTTTTGCCTTTTGCCGCATCAACTAACTCTAAAATATTTGAATTTATAGTAGCATATTCTACTTTGTTATTCAAATAATTATCATCCAAAACTTTTGTGATTCCATTAGTACATACAATGAAAACATCTCCAGCAGCAACATTCACTGCAGAGTTACAAATCGTTGGAGATATACTCGGAGTGTTACCTAACGCTTTTGGTAATTTAACAGGAGGTTTTGAATAGTCAACATCATTAGAAGGATAGAGTTGAACATCTAAAAATCCATGATCTACTGTAAGTCTTTGTAATTTTCCTTCTGATTTTAAATAAACACGAGAATTTCCAATATGTGCATGGTAAACTCCTTCTTCTCTAAAAAGTACCAAAGCAACACTAGCGAAAACACCTTTCAAACCTTCTTCCAAAATAGAAGCACGATAAACCTGCTCATTCGCAAATTGAAAAGCATGGTTAATACCAATAAAAATATTGTCAAAAACTTCTTTCTCAAAATAATCAAGAATACTTTGAACTGCCAAACGAGAAGCAAAGCTTCCATTCGCATCGACAGGACTACCATCAGCAACAACAAAAACGTGCCCATTTTTGGTTTTCTTATCCCCTAAAGCATCCGAATTAATTGGATGTTTTAACCCTACATCTGTTTTTGAACAATACGAAACTTTCATTCTTTACTTAAATTGATTTTGGTTATAACTGTATAAATCACTTTATAAATACATGCTATAAAACAAGCGCTAATTTAAGAAAGAAAAGCAATATAAAGCAAGATAAACAAGACGATATTTAACACAAAGATATGAACGATAGAAGAATTGTGTGTGTAAAAATAATTCCAACGTTGCAACCATGTCGCATCTTCAGGCAGTTCTTCAACAAACAAATATTCCTCTTCAATGGAAACCAATTCAGGTAATTCTACTTTATTTTCTAAGTTCTCCGTATAAACTAAATTACTTCGTAATGTCGCAATTTTCTTAGAAACATCTACCGTCGTTATCAATTTTGTCCAGTCAAACATAAACTTTCCTGCAATGGTCACTTTATCCATTAAGGATAAAGCACAAAAAGCTTTTATTTTCTCCCCATTGACAAAAGTACCTAACTCCGTTCGTAAATCAGAAAGATAAACATTACCACGAGCATCTTGAAATAACTCCAAATGATAGGCATTTATTGCTTCATGATTAATCACTACATCATTATCCGCTGCACTACCTACTCTAATAAGTTTAACTTGTTCCATAGAATCTAATTTTACAAGTACAAATTTGAAGATTTTTAACATTGATTTGGAGTAGATTAAAAGGATTTATGAGAACGTAATTGTTGAAAAGGAGCATAAATTTTGAGTATATTTGAAAAAAAAGCACAACAACACTTCGATGATTAGTATCTGTATTCCTGTTTTTAACTATGATATTAGTACGCTAATAACTGAAATTTCAAGCCAAATACAAACATTAAACAAGAACGTTGAAATAATCGTAATGGATGATGGTTCAACGAAACACCAACGTACCAACAGAGAAATTTGCAAAAACTACACCTACATTGAATTACCAGAAAATGTAGGTCGAGCTAAAATCAGAAATCTTTTTCTAAAACATGCAAAAAACGAATACCTTCTATTTTTAGATTGTGATTCTCTGCTTATCGACTCGAATTTTCTATCCAATTACCTCGACACATTAAAAAATAAACCAAGTATCGTTTGTGGAGGACGAATTTATCCAGATAAATGTCCCTCAAACAACCAGCGACTCAGTTGGAAATACGGAAAATTTAGAGAAAGTAAACCAGCACATCTCCGTAAACTTTCTTCTAACAAGTCATTTATGACGAACAACTTTCTTATCCATCGAGAATTATTAGATGAAGTTAAGTTTGATGAACGTTTAACACAATATGGTCACGAAGACACCCTTTTTGGTTTCGAATTGAGTAAACGAAATATTCCAATAACCCACATTGAAAACGCAGTGCTTAACGGAGAGATTGAAACCAATGAAATATTTCTATCTAAAACAGAAAAAGCGATACAAAACTTAGTAAAAATCGAAGAGTATACTAAAAATGACACTGAATTTATTCAAGACAACAAACTATTGCGTAGTTATCAAAAAATAAAAAACATCAAAATCTTAATCCAGTTTCTTTTTACAATAGTAAAACCCTCTATACGATTGCTTTTAGTGAATGGAATAGTGAATCTTCAACTTTTCAACTTTTATAAACTTGGAACTTTTTTAGAAACAAAAAAAGCCGCTGATTTCTCAACGGCTTTAAGTATTTAAAAAGAAATCTTATTCTTTTGTTTTAGATTTTGGTTTAGCAGATGCTCCAGTAATTACTACCGTCAACATTTCCTTACCCTCTTCTAAATCCAATGCAATTTTATCCCCCTCTTTCATCGTAGATTTTACAATCTCTTCCGCGAGTGGATCCTCAATGTATTTTTGAATCGCTCTTTTCAATGGACGCGCACCATATTTCTCATCGTACCCTTTGTCGCATATGAAATCTTTCGCTTTCTCCGTCAATTCAATTTGGTAACCCAAGTTGTTGATACGACCATATAATTTCGCTAACTCTAAATCAATAATAGAGTGAATTCCATCTCTTGTCAATGATTTAAACATAATCATATCATCAATACGATTCAAGAACTCTGGAGCAAACGCTTTACGCAAAGCATTTTGAATTACAACCTTACTGTTGTCTTCTTTTTGCGCAGACTGAGCAGCAGTTCCAAAACCAACACCAGTACCAAAATCAGCTAACTGACGAGCACCAATGTTAGAAGTCATAATCAAGATAGTGTTTTTAAAGTCAATTTTACGACCTAAGCCATCTGTCATATGTCCATCATCTAACACTTGCAACAACAAGTTAAATACATCTGGATGTGCTTTTTCTATCTCATCTAACAAAATAATAGAATATGGTTTTCTTCTTACTTTCTCCGTTAATTGTCCACCTTCTTCATATCCTACATATCCCGGAGGCGCTCCTACCAATCGAGAGATAGAGAATTTCTCCATGTATTCAGACATATCGATACGAATCAATGAATCTTCGGAATCAAATAAATATTTCGCTAATACTTTCGCTAATTGCGTTTTACCAACACCTGTTGGGCCTAAGAAGAAGAATGAACCAATTGGTTTGTTAGGATCTTTTAATCCGGCTCTGTTACGTTGAATCGCTTTAACCACTTTTTCAACCGCCTCGTCTTGACCAATAACTTTACCTCTCAATTCTTCCGCCATATTCACTAAACGTCCACTCTCTTTTTGAGCAACACGTGTAACAGGAATACCACACATCATAGAAACAACTTCCGCAACATCCTCTTCGGTAACTTGTACACGGTGGATTTTACTTTCTTCTTCCCATTTGCGTTTTTCAGCTTCTAACTGATCTTGCAATTTACGTTCATCATCACGTAATTTTGCAGCTTCTTCATATTGTTGCGATTTGATTACCTCGTTTTTCTTTTCTTTCAAGGCTTCAATTTGCGCTTCAATAGCGATAATTTCTTTCGGTACGTTGATGTTTGTAATATGTACACGTGAACCAACCTCATCCAATGCATCGATCGCTTTATCTGGAAGGTGACGATCACTAATGTATCGATCCGTTAATTTCACACAAGCAGCAACCGCTTCTGGCGTATAATTCACCATATGGTGATCTTCGTATTTTTCTTTGATATTATTCAAAATCTGAATTGTCTCATCTACCGTAGTAGGTTCGATAATCACTTTTTGAAAACGACGCTCTAACGCTCCGTCTTTCTCAATGTATTGTCTGTATTCATCTAAGGTAGTTGCACCTATCACTTGCATCTCACCACGCGCTAACGCAGGCTTAAACATATTAGAAGCATCCAAAGAACCACTAGCTCCACCTGCACCAATAATGGTATGAATCTCATCAATGAAAAGAATAACGTCTGGATTTTTTTCAATTTCCGCCATTACTGCTTTCATTCTTTCTTCAAACTGACCTCTGTATTTTGTACCAGCAACCAAAGATGCTAAATCTAAAGAAACAATACGTTTGTTAAAAAGAATACGAGAAACTTTACGTTGCACGATACGCAATGCCAATCCTTCAGCAATGGCACTTTTTCCAACTCCAGGTTCACCAATTAAAATTGGATTGTTTTTCTTTCTTCTAGATAGAATCTGAGAAACTCTTTCTATTTCTTTTTCACGACCAACAATTGGATCCAAACGTCCCGTTTCTGCCATTTTTGTCAAGTCTCTCCCGAAATTATCCAATACTGGAGTTTTCGATTTTGGGTCTGCAGATTTACGTTGTGCAGCACCGAAGTTTTCTGACTCTTCATCCGAAGATCCAGGAAACTCTGCTCTTGGTAAATTTTCGTCTTTCATCATAAGTTCAATTTCGTCTTTAATAATATCGTAGATAACACCGTATTTGTTTAATATAGTTGTAGCTACACAATCTTCTTCTTTAAGGATAGATAACAATAAATGTTGCGTGCCAATATCCGAGCTCTTATATAATTTAGCCTCTAAAAAAGACTTTTTCAACACTTTTTCCGCTTGTTTTACCAATGGAATATTTATTGCCGAATCTAATTTCAATGGTGTATTCTTTTTAAGTCCTAATTCAATTTCGGAACGAACATTTTGCAAATCCAAATGAAATGAATTCAATAAACGAATTGCTGACCCCTCTCCTTCTCGAATAATTCCTAATAAAATGTGCTCTACACTTATAAAATCGTTTCCTAAACGAAGAGCTTCCTCGCGACTGTAACCAATCACATCTTTAACTCTAGGGGAAAATTTAGCTTCCATCGTCTTTTTGTCTTTGAGTTTATAAATAAACAATTTTTCTACAATGTAACAAAAGTAAAATTATAAATTGTTAATAACTCAATATTTATCTTCAATTTTCCACAGATTTTTGTTAGTAAAATACCTTAAGTCCACGTATTCCTTGCTTTATTTATATATAAATTCGTTGTTCGTGTTTTATGCGCGACAAAAAACGCAAACAACTAATTATTAGATAGAAATAGTATGGCAGACGGGGAAAAAATAATTCAAATTAACATTGAAGATGAAATGAAAGCTGCGTACATCGATTATTCGATGTCCGTAATTGTTTCTCGTGCTTTACCAGATATTCGCGATGGTTTTAAACCAGTTCACCGTAGAGTATTATATGGTATGCAAGACTTAGGTGTTTATTCAAACCGCCCACATAAAAAATCCGCAAGAATTGTTGGTGAAGTATTAGGAAAGTATCACCCACACGGGGATAGCTCCGTATACGATACAATGGTACGTATGGCACAGCCATGGTCGTTGCGTTATCCTTTGGTTGACGGACAAGGTAACTTCGGTTCTGTCGATGGGGATAGTCCTGCAGCAATGCGTTATACCGAGGCACGTCTTCGTAAAATCGCAGAAGATATGTTGGACGATTTAGAAAAAGAAACAGTTGATTTCCGTCCTAACTTCGATGATAGTTTAACTGAACCTTCTGTTCTTCCTACTAAAATCCCTAACCTACTTGTAAACGGTGCTTCTGGTATCGCTGTAGGTATGGCAACTAATATGGCTCCTCACAACTTAAGTGAAGTGGTGGATGGTTGTATTGCATACGTTGACAACAAAGAAATCGAAGTTGAAGAATTATTAAACTATGTGAAAGCACCTGATTTCCCTACAGGTGGTATCATTTATGGTTACGAAGGGGTGCGTGATGCACTTACAACTGGTCGTGGCCGTATTGTAATTCGTGCAAAAGCAGAAATCGAAGAAAGCAACGGTAAAGAGCAAATCATTATTACAGAAATACCTTACCAAGTAAATAAGGCTGATTTAATTAAAAAGGCTGCAGAACTTGTAAATGATAAAAAATTAGAAGGTATTTCAGACATTCGTGATGAATCGGATAGAAATGGTATGCGTATCGTTTTTGAATTAAAACGCGATGCTATCTCGAATGTTGTTTTAAATAAATTATACAAATTTACAGCACTTCAAACTTCCTTCTCTGTAAACAATATTTGTTTGGTGAATGGTCGACCAGAATTGGTAAACCTAAAAGACCTTATCAGACACTTTATTGATTTCCGTCACGAAGTAATTATTCGTAGAACGAAATTTGATTTACGTAAAGCAGAAGAAAGAGCGCACATACTAGAAGGATTAATTATTGCGAGTGATAATATTGATGAAGTAATCAAAATTATTAGAGCATCCAATAGCCCGGAAGAAGCAAGAGATAACTTAATTGCTCGTTTCAATTTAAGCGACTTACAGTCACGTGCTATCGTTGAAATGCGTCTACGTCAATTAACAGGACTAGAGCAAGATAAATTACGTGCGGAATACGCTGATTTGATGGCATTGATTGCTGACTTAAAAGACATCCTAGCAAACGAAGATCGTAGAATGCAAATCATCAAAGATGAATTGAACTACGTGAAAGATAAATACGGAGATGTTCGTCAATCTCGCATTGAATATGCAGCATCGGAAATGCGTATGGAAGATTTAATCCCAGATGAAGAAGTAATTATTACTATCTCACATGCAGGTTACATCAAACGTACTAGCCTTTCTGAATACAAAGTACAAAACAGAGGTGGTATGGGATCGAAAGGTTCTACCACAAGAGATAAAGATTTCTTAGAGCATTTATTTGTTGCTACCAACCATAACTACTTATTAATCTTCACAGAAAAAGGAAGATGTTTCTGGATGCGTGTTTACGAAGTTCCTGAAGGAAATAAATTAGCGAAAGGTAGAGCAATTCAAAATTTATTGAATATTGCACAAGACGACAAAGTAAAAGCATATGTAAAAGTGCAAGACTTGACAGATAAAGATTACGTTCAAAACAACTTTATCATCATGTGTACAAAAGAAGGTGTGATTAAGAAAACATCGTTGGAAGCATATTCTCGTCCTCGTACAAATGGTATCAACGCAATTACAATTCGTGAAAATGATGAATTGTTAGAAGCAAAATTAACGGATGGTACTAACGAAATCGTTTTAGCAACGAAATCTGGTCGTGCAATTCGTTTCAACGAGGAGAAAGTTCGCCCAATGGGTAGAAATGCTTCTGGTGTACGCGGAGTAACTTTATTAAGCGAAACAGACGAGGTAGTTGGAATGGTTTGTGTGAAAGATAACACTTCTACAGTATTAGTTGTTTCTGAGAAAGGTTATGGGAAACGTTCCTTCTTAAACGATCCAGAAGATGGAGAACCAATTTACAGAATCACAAACCGTGGTGGTAAAGGGGTGAAAACAATCAATGTTACCGATAAAACAGGACCATTATTAGCAATCAAAAATGTTACCGATGAAGATGATTTAATGATTATCACGAAAGCTGGTGTAACCATTCGTATGCACGTAGATACGTTACGTGTAATGGGTAGAGCTGCACAAGGTGTTCGTTTGATCAACTTAAAAGGTACAGCTTCGATTGCTGCCGTCGCTCGTGCTCCAAGATCAGAAGATGAGGACGAAATGGATGAAGAAGCATTAGCTGAAATTGATCCAAATGCTCCTATAGAAGTATTAAACGATGAATTAACGGAAGAAACTTCAGAGGAAGAAGAAGAGTCTGACGATGAAGAGTCTGACGATGAAGAAACAACAGAAGAATAAAATAATTATCTCTAATTAACAACCTTCCATTTGTGAACTAAACCTCAACGTTCAGTTTTTCAAATGGAAGGTTTTCTTTTTAAATTAAAAACGCATGAAAACAACATTTAAAAACCTACTATTTTTTTCTCTTTTTGCTGGAGGAACACTTTTTGCGCAATCGGAAAATGAATCTGCTGCAGCGAAAGAATTTGATAAAAAATACAAAAAATACACAGAAAACAACGAAGCTGAAAATGCGAAAAATTCGTTAAAAACAGCGAAAGATTTAATTGATTTAGCTTCTGAAAATCCGGAAACGAAAGACAATGTTAAAACCCAATACTACAAAGCTTTAATTTATTTAGAATTAGCAAACCAAGAAAAATCAAAAGAATACCAATCTATTGCAAATAAATATTTGGCTTTAGCATTCAATAATCAGGTAGACAAATACAAAGAAAAAATTCAACAATTTATTGATCAAAAATCGAATACAATTTTCAATAACGGTGTTAATGCATTCAACGAAAAAAAATACGATGTTGCACCATTTTTGTTTTTAGAATCAATAGAAACTAAACAAGTTTTAGGACAAAACATGCCTGACGCTCTAAAATATGCGCTTCAATCATTTAAAAAAGCTCTTTCTGACAATAGAGTTGAAAAAAAAGTTGCAGAGAGTCAAAAATTAATTGATCAAATGTTTGCTAAACTCCCTTCAAATCGAGATCTTTTTCTCATTGTGTTAGAAGATCAATTAGAAGTGAAAAATTTGGATAATTATGAAAAATATACCGAGCAATTTGTAAAAACATATCCTACAGATACGGTAAATAAAACATTTTACTACAATTTAGCTACCTGTCAACTTCAAAAAATGGAGTTTGAAAAAGCTGAAACAAACTACAAAAAAGCGTTAAAATTGCACGGAATGTACATTGACGCTATCTACCAATTAGCAGTTACCTATATTACTTGGTCGACAACTAAAAGTAAAGAAGCAGATAAATTACAACCAAAAGATCCAAAATACAAAGCATTGTACGAAGAATCTAATAAACTTTTAGCAAAAGGAGCTTCTGCATTAGAAAAATATGTTTCCGTTGAAACTACAGATCGTGCTGCATTAATCACTTTATCCAACGCACATAGTAATTTAGGTAACACGCAAAAAGCAATCGATTACAAAGCGAAAGCGGACGCAATAAAATAACGTATGACCATAAAAAAACTACAATTACACAAAGCGAAACAAGGTTCGATTCAACGTTTTCATCCTTGGGTATTTTCTGGTGCAATACATACGGACACCTCGAATATTTTAGAAGGTGAAATCGTAGATGTATGCGACCATCGAAACAACTTCATCGCTCGTGGACATTTTCAACCGAGTACCATTGCTTTTCGTGTATTGAGTTTTATAGATAGACCTATAGATCAAGACTTTTTCAATGAAAAAATTGGGGATGCAGTAGCATTACGTAAAAGTTTGAATTTATTCAATGAAAACAATTCCATTCTTCGCTTAGTACATGGTGAAGGGGATTCTTTGCCTGGATTGATCATAGATTATTATGCAGGTGTTGCCGTTGTGCAATGCCATAGTATTGGAATGTATCACAACGTGGAATTAATTTCAAAAGCCTTAGAAAATGTTTTAGGGAAGGAATTAATCGCTGTATATTCTAAATCTAGCGATACGCTTCCTGCTCGTTTGGAAGTCGAAAACAAGTATCTTTTTGGTGCTGCAGAAACTCCGCATATCGCCATTGAAAACGGAATTAAGTACCAAATCGATTGGATAAACGGACAAAAAACAGGATTCTTTATTGATCAACGCGAGAATAGAAGTCTGGTTCGAAAATATGCTAAAAACAAAAAAGTCTTAAATACATTTTGTTATTCTGGTGGATTTAGTTTAGCAGCAATTGCGGGAGAAGCTACCTTGGCACATTCTTTAGACAGCTCTAAAAAAGCAATTGAACTTACGGAAGCAAACGTGGTATTAAACGACATGGGTAAAAACCATTTATCCATCGTTGCAGACACCATGGAATACATCAAAGAATTACCAGAAGAATACGACATTATAATTTTGGATCCTCCTGCGTTTGCAAAACATAAAGACAAACGTCACAAAGCAATACAAGGGTATAAACGTTTGAACGCACATGCCATTCGACAAATTAAACCAGGTGGATTAATATTTACTTACTCATGTTCGCAAGTGGTAGATAAATATTTATTTACCAATACGGTCATTGCTGCTGCCATTGAAAGTGGAAGAAAAGTTAGAATTTTAGAACAACTTCACCAACCTGCAGATCACCCTATTAATGCCTTTCATCCAGAAGGTGAATATTTAAAAGGATTGGTTATTCAAGTAGAATAATGCTCGACTACAACTACAAAACCATATTAAGTGTTGCTTTACCGTTAATGGTATCGTCCTTTATTCAATCCATCGTGATGATTAGTGACGCGGCATTTCTTAGTAGGTTTGATACGGTTGCATTCGATGCTTGTGGAAATGCAAGCCTTATCTACGTAACCATATTCATGGCGATTACGGGATTAAGCGATGGGGTTCAAATTCTAATTGCAAGACGTATAGGCCAAGATAAACACTATGCAATAGGTCGAATATTTGGGACTTCGGTGTTTACAATAGGATTGGTTTCTGCACTTTTGTTTTGCTTTCTACTTTTTGTAATACCAACCTTACTGCCACTCTATACCAAACATCCGGATTTAGCAAATGCTCAGATAGAATTTCTTTCTATCCGAAGCTATGCCCTACTCTTTTGTATGTTTAGTTTACCGATTCAGGCTTTCTTTTTAGCTATCGGAAAAACTTGGGTAGTTCTAATTAGTGCACTTATTATCGCTGTATCCAATATTCTATTGGGATATGTATTTATTTTCGGTGTAGAAAATTGGATTCCAACCTTAGGCATTAAAGGGGCTGCGCTTGCTTCTACCATTGCTGAAGCATTAGGCATGATTTTTTTAATCGTGTTTTTAATTTTCTCAAAAGAACGTAAGCTATATCAGATGTTTCATCATTTTGCATTTCAATGGAAATCGTTTATAGAGTTGGTAAAAATTGGAAGTCCTTTGTTTTTTCAAGGATTTATCGCACTTGCTGCATGGACTATCTTTTTTACATGGATAGAACAAATGGGCAAATTTGAGTTGACCGTCTCTCAGAATATACGATCTTTCTACTTTTTAGCATTCGTGCCAATTTTAGGATTTGCTGCTACAACGAAAACCTACATCTCCCAATATATAGGTAAATTAGAATTTGACGCTTTAAAAATAATCCAACGAAGAATTCAATTATTAACCATTATATTTTTATTTGTATTCTTTCATGGTGCGTTGCTTTACCCTAAATTCATGATTTCGTTCATTAACCCTGAAAAAGAATACATCACTAAAAGTGCGGAAATTCTTCGTTTTATAGCGGGCTCTTTTTTAATATTCGGATTGATTTCCGTTAAATTCCAAACTGTGAATGGCTCAGGGAATACAATCGCAAGTTTCTTAATTGAGTTTATCAGTATTTCTATTTATCTACTTTTTTCGTATTTATTCATTAAAGTTTGGCACGCAGAAATATTTTGGGTCTGGTCTGTCGAATACATTTACTTTGGAGCCCTTGGATTATTTTCCATTGGTTACTTAAAATTCTTTACTTGGAAAACAAAAAAAATATGACAAAAAAAGATTTTCGTGTTGTTTTTATGGGGACACCTGAATTTGCATCCACTATTTTAACTGGTTTAATTGAGCATGCATATACTATCGTAGGTGTTGTAACAGCACCGGATAAACCTGCTGGTCGAGGTCAAAAAATACAAGAGAGCTCTGTTAAAACAACTGCTATCTCGAATAATTTAACTATACTACAACCGACCAATTTGAAAGATGAAAATTTTATTCAAGAACTAAGAGCGCTTCAAGCGGATGTATTTGTTGTGGTTGCCTTCCGAATGTTACCGGAAATAGTATGGAACATGCCTCCAAAAGGAACAATCAATCTACACGCATCATTACTACCTGAATACCGCGGGGCAGCGCCTATCAATTGGGCAGTTATAAACGGAGAAACAGAGACTGGTGTTACTACTTTCTTTATAGAACAAGAAATCGATACAGGAATGGTTATTGAACGCGAAGCATTAGCTATCGCAGACAACGAAACTGCAGGCGAACTTCACGATCGCTTAATGTTTTTAGGAAAAGCATTGGTTCAAAAATCAGTACAACAAATCATGGAGGGAACAGTTACTCGTACCCCACAAGAAGCAATCGAATCTTTGGAAGAATTAAAAGCGGCACCAAAAATTTTTAAAGGAGACTGTGAAATAAATTGGAATCAATCCGTTTCAATAATTCATGATTTCTGTCGTGGATTATCCCCTTATCCTACCGCATGGACAACCATTCATTTTACAGAGAAAAAGGAAAATAAAACGTTCAAAATTTTCAAATCTTTTAAAACAAAGCAAGTAGTTAAAGAGAATAATACCATAATTTTTACGAAAGAAGGAATCTTATTTCCTTGCTCCGACTACTATTTATGCGTAACTGAACTACAACCAGAAGGAAAAAAACGCATGAATCACAGTGAATTCAGTGCAGGATACAGTAATTTCAGCCTAAATGTTGAAAAGAAAGGGATAACAACGAAAACCAACAAAAACAATACAACTAACTAAAAAACAAACACTTAACTCTTTCAAAATTAACTTAAAGAGTTCATTATTAGTTTTATACAAACATTTATTAATAAGTTTTATCAACATTTATTCGCTAAACACGCGTATTTACTACATATTCTTATAACTTTGCTTTAGTATTAATTGAATAACTAAAACTAATTAACATGAACAAAGCAGAATTAATCGATGCAATCGCAGCTGAGTCTGGATTAACAAAAGCAGATGCTAAAAAAGCATTAGACGGATTTGTAAGCGCAACTTCTACAGCGTTAAAAGCTGGTGATAAATTATCATTAGTAGGATTTGGATCTTTTTCAGTTTCTAAAAGAGAAGCTAGAACTGGTCGTAACCCTTCAAATGGACAAGAAATCAAAATTGCTGCAAAAAATGTAGTTAAATTTAAAGCTGGTGCTGATTTAACAGGAAGCGTTAACTAAGAATTAGTTTAAAGTTTGAAAGGGTGGCATTGGCTACCCTTTTTTTTTACATCAAAAAATGGAAGAAAAAATACTAGCTGAATTCTATGATATCATCAGCGACAATAAAAAAGAGATGTTTGACCGTATCGCAGCGGAAAGAACCAAACACATTACACTTGCAATAGAAAACGTTTACCAAGAACATAATGCCAGCGCTGTTCTTCGTTCCTGTGATTGCTTTGGTATTCAAGAATTACATGTTATTGAAAAAGATAATCAATATAAAGTACAACGAGATATCGCTTTAGGCGCTGGAAGATGGGTGGATATGTTTAATTATAATCGTGGAGAACATGTCACTAAAGATTGTATTGACAAGCTTAAATCCAAAGGATATACCATAGTTGCGACTACGCCACACACAGAAAACACCATACACGACTTAGATTTGAGCAATCCAATTGCTTTAATTTTTGGTACCGAACGAAGAGGAATCAGTTCAGAAGTAGAGGAAATGGCGGATACATTTGTTAAAATTCCTATGTATGGTTTCACAGAAAGTTTTAACATATCTGTTTCAGCAGCATTAATGCTACATACCTTAAGGGAACGCTTGGAAAACAGCGATTTTTCTTGGAAACTTTCACCAGAAGAACAAACTGCGCTTAAAATCAAATGGTGTAGAAAGATTCTAAATAGTGGAGAAAAATTAGAAAAACATTTCAGAGAGAAACATTCGATGTAAATTCACGTATAGGTTTTAAGCCTAAACGATAAAAATGATAATAAATTCGATAAATACTGGAAATTTTAAATTAGATGGTGGTGCCATGTTTGGCGTAGTACCAAAATCGATTTGGAATAAAACGAATCCTGCAGATGCAAACAACCTTTGCGATTGGGCAATGCGAAGTTTACTTATCGAGCAAAAAAACCAATTAATTCTTATAGATACTGGTATTGGAAATAAACAAGACGATAAATTTTTCTCCCATTTTCATTTAACTGAAACCGATTTATTTGAAGCAAAACTCAATAAATTAGGGTATACAAAATCAGATATAACTGACGTTTTTCTTACTCATCTTCATTTTGATCACTGTGGAGGTGCAATTCAATGGAACAAAAATAAAACGGGTTTTGAACCTACTTTTACGAATGCAACCTATTGGTCGAATGAAAAACATTGGCAATGGGCAGTGGAACCAAACCCAAGAGAAAAAGCATCCTTTCTCAAGGAAAACATCCTACCAATTCAAGAAAGTGGTCAACTCAAATTCATTCCAAGGTCAGGAAATACCACAGAAAATATTTTTAATAATATTGACACTTTTTTTGTAGATGGTCACACTGAATCTATGATGTTACCGAAAATCAGCTACAAAGGAAAAACAATTGTTTTTATGGCAGATTTACTACCAAGTATTGGTCACCTTCCACTCCCCTATATTATGGGATACGATACAAGACCACTTATCACCATGACTGAAAAAGAAAAATTTTTAGTCGAGGCAGTGGAAAAAGAATATATTTTATTCTTCGAACACGATAACGTAAACGAGTGCTGCACAGTCAAACAAACAGATAAAGGGGTACGGGTAGATCAAACATTTAGTTTAGACGTATTTTTTAATTAACAAAAATTGTAACTTTACATTAGTTCAAAAACATTTGGTATGCATAACTTTCTACAAGACATTCTAAAAGAATCAAATACGATAATCATTCCAGGATTAGGAGCATTAACGATTACCAGCACTAAAACTGGAGACATTTACTTTATGCCTTTTTTAAAGCATGATGATGGTCATTTAGCAAAGTATGTAGCAGAACATGAAAATGTGGAACTGTCCGAAGCAAAACAAATTCTATCCAATTTTGTAGAAGCAATTAAAATGGCAATTGCAGAAGGTGATGTGTTTGAAATGGAGGGATTTGGTCGCTTTATTAAAAACAATGAAGGAGAAATTGATTTTCAACGTTGGGAAGATTATCAGGTTGTCGACAACTCCATCTTATCAAAGAAAATAAAAGAAAGAGAAAAATCCACTCCAAAACCAATCGCAGAAAAAGTGGTAGTTGAAAATACTCCTATCATAGAACAACCAATTGTAAACGAACCAATCAAAACCGATGAGGAGGTTCACCAACAAATCGAAGAAGAATTACCTATCTCAGCTAATCCTATTCACCTTAGCGTAGAAGAAACAATCATTCATCCAATCCATGAAGAAATAATCACTCCGATTTCGGAAGAAAAAGAACCGGAAGAATTTATTTCAGAAGTTGTTGTTACAGAACAAAAATCGATTGATGAAATATTAAAAAATATTGAAGAAGAAAAAAAAGAAGTTGTTCAGGAAGAGATAATCGTTGATGTGGTTAGTGAACCAACTGTTGAACAAGAAATAGTAGTTGAGAATACGCAGGAACCTGTAATTGAAGAAACAAATACAATACCTACAGAAAGTAAAAAAGACTTACGCAAACGTTTAAAAAGCGAAAAAGCACTACAAATAGCAGAAGCTAAAAAACTTGCTCAAACAGCGAAATTAGAACAAAAAGAACTTGATAAATCCATTCCTAAAGAAAAGAAAAAATCTAAATCCATTTTGGTTTGGTTTTTCTTTGCAATCGTACTTACAGGTGGAATTATGTGGTATATCAATGATCAACGATCTAAAGAGATACATCTTATTGCTGAAAAAGATGGGAAAACTGTCGTTTCAAAAGTAGTGGAAAAAGAAGAATTAAGAAATGAAATTGCTACACTTCGAGAAAAACACGAGTCTACTAAAAATGACGACTCTAAAGCGAAAGAGGAATCAACGAAGAAGGTTGAAACTAAGGTTAAGAATAAAGTTCTGAAGGTTGAAACTAAGCAAAAAACTGAAGTTAATTCAGATAAAAATAAATCGGAAACAAAAGCTCTAAAAGAAAAAAACAAAACAATATCAGAACCAATTAAGGAAAAGAAAACTGCTAAACCTGTTGCAAAATCGACTAAAACTGCTGTTCCAGTTCCGGCTAAAAAAGAAGTGGAAAAAGTAGTTACTAAAACTGTTGCTAAAACTTCAGTTACACCTACTCCATCTAAAACTTCAACTGCCGCTGTATCACCTGCACCAAAAACCACAACTTCAGTAGTTAGTAAACCTACAACACCTATTGTAGCTACAGCTTCACCTACAAAAACGTCATCACCAGCTACAACAAAACCTGTTGCACCTATAACTGCAACAAAGTCTACTACTCCAGTTGCTGCAACGGTACCTACAAAAACTACTGCTACTGCTCCAACTACTCCTGCCGCTAACGCAAAAACTACAAGTACAACTGCAAGTACTCCGAAGACCGCTGCTACACCTGCAAAAACTACTGCTCCAAGTGGTCCTACGCCCTACGTTTCTAAAAACAAAAACATTCACGCAATTGTTGGTTCATTTAAAGACAAAGAATCTGCAGAAAAATTAGAAGCAAGACTGAAATCAGAAGGATTCCCTGAATCCTATACTGTCTTAGAAAATGGAGCTTATAATGTTAGTTTGGGGTCTTTTTCTACTTTATCTGAATCGTACAATGCGGTTAAGAAATATAAGAGTGGTAAACCAGCAGTGAAGTAATCGTTAAAAAAATTATAATCTTACTCCAATTCCAAACTCTGCGTAATCTGCATTAAACCAGTGCGTTTTTAAGGTGAGGCTAACAAATAATGGTTTAAGTAAAAAATAGCGTAACCCTAAACGTTGGTAAAAGATACCATTTAAAGTATAAGGATCATAAATATATCCTCCCAATCCAAGATTGAATTGTAAACGGTCTAAAGGTAAAGTAACTCCAAAATAACCGCCGACTTTCAACAACAGGGAATCTTGTATTTTTTTTTCTTGCCGCAGTGTTAGATCACTCGAATTCCACATGAAATCAAGACCGGTTTCATAAAATAAGGTGGAATTCAATTTATGCTGCACTAACACATTTCCTGCAAAAACTGGAAATTTAAATCCTGGATAAGCGCTAATTTCTTTTTGGGAATACATGCCTTGAAATAGAAAATGCCAATCGGAGTCCAAAGAAGTAATTGTGTCTTGTTTTATTATAGAAATAATCAGTTTTTTTGGATGCAATAAAAAACCAATATTAATCTTAATTTGTGGAATATTCAATCCTAAATTAGGTGCTTTAAATGCAGCGTTACTCATATGCATAAAATCAAACCCTGCACCGATATACATGTGCCCTGGAAACATATATTCATAACCAAGCGAAGTATTCAATAAATAATTCCAATGAGAAGAAATTGCATTGTTCTTTGGGTTATTTTCTATAGAATGTATTTTAGAAAGATACGAACCTCCTACTCCAAATTTAAAGTAAAATTTATGACGATGAAGTCCTGGATCCAACCTAAATTTCATGAATCCATACAAACCAGTACTCTTCCCTAACACCTCATCATTTCCAAGATTTCCACTGTTTAAAGTCGCTCCTACCAAAGGAAAATTAAGTCGAGAATGCCAAGCTTTACTTCCCGAAGGGAGATGAACAAATGAAATTTCTTGCGCCTGTACATGTTGCTTAGGCAAATGATTCATGGAAGGTGTATGTGCTAATAAAAAACCTCCTTTAGCACTGTATTCTAATCCCCAAATGCGATTATTCTGACCATAAATAGTCAAACTAACACTTAAAAAAAAGAATAAAAGTAGTTTTGAGCACATGAACAAAGGTAATTATTCTGTTTATTCTAATTATATTAGATTTTTATTTAAAATTATGGATTCTCGCTTACTTGCTTTTGAACGATTATTGAACATTATGGATGACCTACGCGAAAAGTGTCCATGGGATAAAAAGCAAACATTTGAAACACTAAGAACTTTAACTATTGAGGAAACTTACGAATTAGCAGATGCAATTTCGACAAACGACTTACCTGCAATTAAAGGGGAAATCGGTGATTTATTTCTTCATTTGGTTTTCTACTGTAAGTTAGGAAACGAACAAAAGGCGTTTGATGTGGAATCCGTATTAAATGCTATTTGTGACAAATTGATCTTTCGTCATCCTCATATTTATGGTGATACAGAAGCATCTACCGAAGAAGAAGTCAAAGCAAATTGGGAAAAATTAAAATTAAAAGAAGGAAAAAAATCCGTTTTGGAAGGCGTACCTGCTGCTCTTCCTGCAATGGTTAAAGCGATGCGAATCCAAGAAAAAGTAAAAGGAATTGGATTTGATTGGGAAAATAAAACGCAAGTTTGGGATAAAGTTCAAGAAGAACTTATGGAATTACAAGACGCTGAAGAATCTAAAATCCAGGAAGATATAGAAAGTGAATTTGGCGATGTATTATTTTCACTAATCAATTACGCTCGTTTTATTGGGGTAAACCCTGAAAATGCATTGGACAAAACCAATCAGAAATTTAAATCACGGTTCCAAACCATGGAACTATTGATGCAAGCTGCACAAAAAAACATTTCAGAAATGAAACTATCCGAAATGGATGTATTCTGGGAAAAAGCAAAGGAATTAGAAAAAAAATAATACCATGATAAAATCAATTAGTACACTACTCTTACTTATATTGACTTGTTCACTAAACAGTCTTTCACAAGATGCAATTTTCCGTGGATTTGTCCATGAAAAATCTTCTGGGGAAGTAATCCCATTTCAAAAAGTAAAAATCTATTCTGCGAACAATGAATATTTTGGAGCACTAACGGATGTAAATGGTTTCTTTTCTATTCCAAAACTAAGTAATGGTAAATATGCTGTAAGTATAGAAAATGTACTTTATCAAACCATTTTAGATACAATCGAAATAACTTCCTCTACTCCAATTCTTCAAAAAAAATACGAATTAGAAAAAGAATCAAAAGTAAAAGAATTAGGAGTTGCGAGAGTTGATCTACAAGCCAAAAAGAAAACAACGGAAGTAAATATGTCCCATATTAAATTGGACAAAAAAGGATTGGAACGTATACCGAGTATTGGTGGGGAAAATGACATAGTTGGAGCGTTTAGTGTTACACCTGGTGTAGTAACTACCGGTGACCAAGGAGGTCAAATTTATGTTCGTGGAGGAACTCCAATTCAAAACAAAATGTTATTAGATGGTATCACCATTTACAATCCCTTTCATTCCATTGGTTTTTTCTCCATTTTTGAAACAGAATTAGTAAAAAACGTAGATGTTTATACAGGTGGATTTGATGCACGCTATGGAGGAAGAATTTCATCGATTATGGATATCAGCTATAAAGATGGAAACCGGAAAACCTTTGGAGGAAAAGTATCTATCAGTCCATTCATGGGGAAAGTAGTCTTAGATGGCCCGTTAGGAAAACCAAAAGCGGATGGTTCTGCGATTGGATCTTATGTCTTTTCTGCAAAACAATCCTTATTAAATTTCACTTCTAAAAGTTTATATCCAAGTATAAATAATGGTAACGGATTACCTTATGATTTTGGCGATTATTATGGGAAAATCACTATTAACGCAGGAGGGGGTTCGAAGTTTAGTTTTTTTGGATTCAATAACAACGACAAGGTTTCGTACAATGAACTCGCCGATTTGAACTTCAATCAAAAAGGTGGTGGAATAAACTTTATCGTTGTTCCTTCCAGCTCTGCTGCTTTAATTCGTGGACACGTAAATGCTTCGAATTACACCTTAGGATTTAAAGAGCAAAATCTTCCAGAACGCTCCAGTTCGATAGGTGGAGCTGAATTAGGATTTGACTTTTCCTATTTCAGAAAAAAAGAGGGGCAATTAGATTTTGGTGTTTGCATCAATGGATTTAACACCAACTATACTACGTATAATGATTACGCAACAAAAATTAGCGATGACAACACTACGTTTGAAGTTAGTTCATATGTAAATTACAAAGTAATCAAAGGAAAATGGATTTTTCAACCAGGTTTTAGAACACAAGGATATATTTCTCGTGGTGTTATTTCTCCAGAACCACGCTTAGGTATCAAATGGAATGCATTTGAAAAAGTGCGATTTAAATTCTCTGGGGGGAAATATTCTCAAAATTTTACTTCGACCTCATCGGATAAAGATGTTGTAAATCTCTTTAATGGTTTACTTTCTGCACCAACAAATTTTCAATCTACCCTTACCCATGAAAACGGAACTGTTACGGACGTAAAAAGTGCTATTCAATATTCCTGGCATGGAATTTTAGGAACAGAAATTGATTTAGGCGAATCACTTAGTTTAAACTTAGAAGGATACTACAAATATTTTCCTCAGTTAAGCAATATCAATTCCAATAAATTATATGATGAAAACAATCCTATATCGAACGATAAACCAGACGTTCAGAAAAAAGATTTCATCATCGAAACAGCGAACACGTATGGATTTGATGCGCTACTAAAATTTACTAAAAACAGATTATTTATTTGGGGAGTTTATTCCTATGGTAAATCAACAAGATGGGACGGTACAAAAACGTATGCCCCTGTTTTCGATAGAAGACATAACATAAACATTGTTACGAGCTACCTTTTTGGTGAAAAGAAAACCTTTGAATTAAACTTAAGATGGAATTTAGGTTCTGGACTTCCTTTTACTCCTACTGCAGGTTTTTACCAAAATGAAACTTTTCCCTCTGGTATAACTACAAATGTGACAACTACCAACCAACAAAGCATGGGAATACTTTTAGGAAACTTTAATAGTGAACGTCTACCTTATTACCATCGTTTGGATATTACCTTAAAAAAGAATTATACTTTTAAAGACAAATACAAATTGGAGATTGTAGCAAGCGTAACCAATGCTTACGATCGTAAAAATATTTTTTACGTGAATCGTGTAACAAACAAAACGATTTATCAATTTCCAATATTACCAAGTTTAGGAATGAGTTTCAAATTTTAGTTTTAATTCTTATTTTTGTTCTCCAAAAAATTATACGTGTTAGATATATCGTTTACAAATAAATTAGCTCCCAAAAAAGGAAGAATTTTAATTTCGGATCCTTTTGAAGGCGATGAATATTTTGAACGTTCTGTAGTATATTTATGCGAACACTCGAAAGAAGGAAGTTTTGGATTCGTACTAAATCATTTGGTTGACATCAATATCCAAGAATTGAATCCTGATTTTCCTGAAATAACTATACCTATGAGTTTAGGAGGTCCTGTTGAGACAGAAAGTTTATATTTTCTTCATACCTTAGGTCATGACCTAAACGAAAGTATTGAATTACAAAAAGGGATTTATATCGGTGGAGATTTTGACCAGCTGGCAAAAATTGTCAAAGAAGAACAATTTACCAATCACCAAATTCGTTTTTTCTTAGGATATTCTGGTTGGGAATCTAAACAATTGGATGAAGAAATAGCAGATCACGTATGGATTGTTTCAGACATTGATTCTTTAGAAGAAATAATGAATACATCAATTGAAGATCCTTGGAAGTATTTTATTCAAAAATTAGGGGGTAAATATAAGTTAATTGCTGATTTTCCAATTAATCCAAATCAGAATTAAAAAGCTCTTATTGCTCTCACGTTAAAAACATAATTTTTACCGTAATTCGTTGCACCACCATTATAAAAACTAAAAAACCAAGAGGTAGATGCACTATAACCGGTGGATGACCAATAGTGTTTACGCTCTAATCCTTTTGTTTTTTCATTCTTGTCGGTATCCAATACTTTGTCAACAACTTCTTTGACGTGATATAACATCAACAACTCTTTTAATGCAGGAAGATACCAATCTTTAAAACCATCATGTTGGTATTTACTAACCACAAATGCTGCTGAACCAGCTTCAGCTCCAGCGTTTAACATCGCTTTAAAATTATCTTTACCGTCAGTAGCATTTTTAAAACCATAGAAATCAATTCCAGATAGCCCCCATTTTGCTGAAGTACTTACATCGTGTAAGCTTGCGATCAATCCATGTTCGTTTCCCAAGGAGTCTTTCGTTAAATGAAAAATAATTCCACCTCCATATAATTCCCCTATAAAACGTTTCACTATTACTTTGGAACCTATACTAAATTTAAAAGGAGAAGAGACACCTTTCGCTTGATTTACAAAAGGTCGTGTAATGTGTAAAGTGTAATTTGTCCCGCCGTGCGGATCCATTTCTAATTTAATGGTATATGGACCTCCCGTGATATCGACGTTCGAATATTTTCCAAAAACAACATAACCAACTCCTATATCTATGGCTAAATTTCCTTTATTATTTGTTTGACCTTTCAATGTTTCCGCATACACAACGGGACCTTTTTCATCCCCTTTGTAAATGGTTACTTTGATACCTAAGTGAGCATTTTTCATTAACAATTTCGAAGAATTTAACACTAATGTATTATATACAATCGTTTTAATGGTGTGCGTCTGACTGAAAGCAGAAAAAGTTAAGCACAACAAAACAAGCAACACCAAACGATGTAAACTTATTAATGGTATTAAGCTCCTCTTTTTAATCCTAATCATTTCTTTCTTACCATTAATAAACCATCTCTAATTGGAAAAAGAACATTCTCTACGCGATCGTCCTTTAGAACATACATATTAAACTCCTTAATCGCTTTGGTATCTTTATCATTTACACTTGCTACATCTATTACTTTACCTGACCAAAGTACATTATCCGCTAAAATATACCCGCCACTTGGAATTCGATCTATCAATATTTGGTAATAATTCAAATAATTATCCTTATCCGCATCTATGAATACCAAATCAAAATCCCCTTCTAAAGTCGGAATAATTTCCATAGCATCTCCAGATATTGATTTTAAAGCTTCTTTTCGAGGATGTTTATCGAAATGGGACTGACTAAATTCTTGTAATTCTTCATTACAATCTATCGTTATCAATTCCCCTCCCTCTTGTAAACCTTCTACTAAACACAAGGCAGAGTAACCAGTATACGTACCTAATTCTAATATTCGTTTAGGTTGTATCATTTTAGAAAACATACTTAAAACACGACCTTGAAAATGTCCACTCAACATACGAGGTTGAAGGATCTTGACATGCGTCTCTCGATTCAATGCATACAATAAATCAGACTCCTCACTTGTATGAGAACAAACGTAATCATCTAATTTTTCATTGATAAATTCCATCTTTTATTGTTTTGCTATCCAACGTTGAAATATAGTTGCATTTACTTTATGCTTTTCGTAGGTAACCGTAAAATCATGTCTACCAGTATAATCTGCTTTCGCACACATATATAAATAATCATTTTTATCTGGATTAAGTACCGCATCTACCACTTCAAATGGAGGAATACAAATTGGACCAGGAGGTAAGCCTTTATGTATATATGTATTGTAATCACAATCAATTTCTCGGTGTTCAAATGTTAAACGCTGTACCCCATCTAATTTATCTCCCCAACAAAACTTAAATGTTGGATCGGATTGTAATTTCATTCCATCATCCAAACGATTTAAATATAAACCAGCGATAATAGGCCATTCCTCTTTATTTTTAGATTGTTCAGAATATACAATACTCGCTAATGTTACAGCTTGATGTGTTTTTTTGAAGCCTAATTTTTTCAATTTACCCATTCTATCCGCGTTCCAAAATGCAGTGTAATTTGCTTCCATTCGCTCAATAAACGAAGTAGGACTTACATCGTAAAACATACGATAGGTGTTTGGTAAAAACAAAGCAGGTACGGTTTCAGCAGATAAGTTTAAACGACCTAACATTTCAGGATTTAATATTTCAGAAACCAATTGCGCACTATCCACCATTATCATTTTAGATACTTTTCCTGCTAATTGGTAAATATCACGACAATTATTGAACGTGACCTCCACCTCTACTTCTGCATTACCATTTCCAGCGGAATTTTTGGTGAAACCGTTTAACAGCGTTCTAAAATTTGTTCCTGGCTCAATTTTGTAACGACCACTTGCTAAAGTACTGTTATCAAGATTTTTATATTCTCCAACCTTGATTAAATCGCTCTTCTTGTCAATTATTCCTTCTGTTGTTAGCTGTTCAGCTAAACCATCCAAACCAGAAACAGCATTATAATAAAAATCTGCTGTTTTATCATTTATTGTTTTCGTTTGTCCAGCAAAAAAAACCGAAATTTTTGGCCCTATAAAAATCCCCACCAAGACAACAACTATTGCTACTGCAATTCCTATTTTTTTAAGCATAATTGATATATTCTTTCATTAATTCTTTTTCCTTTATCATAGAACCAATTTTTTCTCACCCCTACTAATTCAAAACCTGCGGATTCGAAAAGGGAGATACTTGATTCATTATCTTCTAACACATTCGCAGTTAAATTATACATTTCAAGGACTTCTTCTGCATAGTGTTTCACGATTTCCAAAGATTCTTTCGCATATCCTTTTGTGCGTTCATTTTCATCTGCAATAAGTATGCCTATCCCTGCGCGACCGTGTTTAAAATTAGCTTCAAATAAGTCTAACGTACCAATAGGCATATTGGTTTCATTTTTACAGATAATTAATCGTAATTCTCCCGAACTTCTAAAATTTTGAATGCTATTAATGTATTCTAAAATTCCATGCAACGAAAAAGGAGCTTCAGTTCCACTTACTCGCCAATTTGCAGGATTGTTTTCCCAAAGCAGCATTGTATTCGCATCACTTGGTTCTACTGGTCGTAAATAAATACGATCGCTATTAAGCAGATTGTATTGCATGTAATCTATTTTTAATTGTTTCTCTATTATATTCTGGAATACCATTATACTCTTTCGGAAGGTAAAAGGAAGAAATCGTTTCTATTTGATTTTTCTCATTCAGCTTGTCCAACAATTCTATAAGAATCAAATCTTTGTATGTTGGAAGTAATAATTCCGTAATCGGTGACAAACAGGTTTCTGGTGTTTTAATTTTTGAACCATAATTAGAAAAAACCTGTTTAACATTTTCATGATTTTCGTCAATTGTTAGCTGAATAGTTAATGTAGGTATACGTTTTTTATGTATTAATTGGTGTAATGATAGGATAGGTAAATCTTCATCTTTTCCATTAATTTTTAGACTAAAAAATTTACTTTCAATGGAGATTCCGATATGTGGAGGTTTTTTATCTGCATGCAGCACCCATATCGTCAACGCATTCTCCTTGATTGGGTTTGGAGAATTAGCTATTCTATCCATTACCCAGTTAGACATGGAATTCACCTTTAAAAACTTGTTTTGCAGGACCAATTAATTCTATCGAAGAACATTCTCCTGGTTTATCTACTTTGAAAGCGACTTCTAGGCTTCCACCTAATGTTTTCACTCGAATAGCAGCAGAATTAGTCAATCCATTTTTATAAGCAAATGCAAGTACTGCTGCCGTAACTCCAGTTCCACAGGATAAGGTTTCATCTTCTACTCCGCGCTCGTAGGTCCGAACAAACAAAGTATCTTCTGAAAGTACTTGAACGAAATTAACGTTTACACCTTCTAACTTAAATAAATCTTGATTTCGAATACTTTTCCCTAAAGAAAATACATCCACTGCTTCTACATTTTCTACAAATTGTATATAGTGAGGAGAACCAGTATGTAATAAATAATCCTGACCAATCGAATGAATTTCATTAACATCTGACATTGCCAAAGAAACATTTCCTGCAGTTAGCAAAGCTGTATGTTTACCGTCAATCGCCATAAAGGACACTGAATCACAATTAATCCCTAATTCATTCGCAAATGCGACCGTACAACGCGCTCCATTTCCACAAAAGCTTTTAGAACCGTCTGAATTGTAGTAATCCATTTCAAAATCAAATCCAGGTATCGTATTGATTTTTATAAGACCATCCGCACCTATTCCAAAACGTCTATCACACAACAAATTAATTTCTTTAATTCCTACAAAATCGTATTTACCATCCCGATTATCCAGCATAACGAAATCATTTCCAGTTCCTTGGTATTTATAAAAATGAATGGTCATTGAATTAATTTTAGTCTACAAAATTAAGCTTTTTTTCTTAGAATTTTCTCCATACAAGCAATGAGCGTTTTACTTTTATTTTCGGTTTCATCAAGCTCTAATTCAGGAATTGATTCCGCAGTAAAACCACCTCCGAGGTATAAAAAAGCTTCCTTTTCTTGCAATTGTGCACAACGTAAATTTACGAATAAACGCGTATGTGTTGTTCCTATCCAACCTACGACCCCGGTGTATAGCATCCGATTGTGGTATTCTACAGAGGAAATAAGTTCTATTGCCGCTTTTTGTGGCAAACCACTTACTGCAGGCGTAGGATGCAAGCCTTTCACAAGATTAATCGCAGGAAGATTTTCTAAAACACCACATATATCTGTTCTCAAATGCGTAACTGGACCTGCTTGGTAATCGTACGGTCCTTGAATTTCGATTTCTTGTACATGTAAACGTTTTAAATTTTCTTCTATAAACGATGTCACATATGCTTGTTCTTTGATTTCTTTGCCTCCCCAATCGTTACTTGTATTTGATTTTTTCGTACCCGCTAATGCCATGGTAAACAACTGATCGTTATGTATTTCCAGTAATACCTCAGGAGTCGCACCTATCCATGTTCCGAGCAACTTAGAACTTATTAAATATACACAAGCTTTTGGATAGGTTACACATAATTCATTGAACAACTCTTCCGCTTGATTAATCGGAAATGGTCGATTCTTAATTCTTGAAAAAACAGCCTTATCCAGACCTAATTGTTGGATTCCATTCAAAAAGGAATGTGCTTGAAGTAAATATTCTCGGGATGTATACACGTATGGCTTTTCATGTAAACTATGGAATACAATTGCTTCCTTTGTAAAATCTACATTCTCTTCAAAACCATAAAAAACAGTCGCTTCAAAATTAGAAAATACAAATCCCTCGGTAGCCTCGTTTGGTGAAATTTCATTGAGTACACCAATTTGTCTAACAACCTCTTTTCCCGGAAAACGATAGGTCAGAAAATCCATTTTTTCTTATTTTTGAATAATCATTACCGTTAATCTACCTGTCGCTATGAGTCGCTCTGATTTTTCTTCGCGAATTTCTACTTGCCAAACATGCGTTTTTTTTCCTTGATGAATTAGTACTCCTTTGCCAATCACTTTCCCTTCTTTAATTCCTCCGATATGATTTGTATTCACTTCCAGACCAACTGGATATTCTACAGCTAAATCACAAATTAGTGCTGAACCCAATGAGCCTATTGTTTCCACTAATGCAGCAGATGCACCACCATGTAACAACCCCATCGGCTGGTGTGTTCGTTTATCCACTGGCATACTTGCGCAAATGTAATTATCACCTGCTTCAATGTATTCCATTCCAAGAGTTTCCATCAAGGTGTTGGAATTCATTTGATTCATTTTATCTAAAGGTATCTTGCTAAAATTCATTTCTACTTTTTTACATTGTATTTTCACCCCTCTACTGATTCACTCGCTGCTCTTTTTCGTTGTCGAATTAATTTCTTAGCAGCTTTTCGATCTGCTTTATATATTTTCATAGATTTTTTATATTCTTCTTTTGTAGGCTTTTTTAAGGTAAAATCAAAATCTATTTCGTTTGCATAAATTTGATTTATTATCATTTCGGAAATCCAATCTAATTTAGGATCATACATTGCATCCAAATCTTGCTTCCAAATTCTTCCTAACTGATCGTAAAATTCAGACTTTATTTTGCCTCGATAGGTTGAAATAATTTCAGCAACGGTTTTTCCAGTTTCCCGATGTATTAATTTCATTAAAAGTACACCTTCTTCTATATACAAATCTTTGATTGCATACAAATAACTCTCTTTTAATTCTTTACTATATGTTTTGGTAATTTTACGCTTTTGTCTTTTTGAGTCGACCGATGCTAATTCTTGGTCTAATTCTCGCACCAATTTCGCTGCTTCTAATGCTAATGGATACACTCTTCGCATTCTTCTAAGTGTAGTATTGTATTTGCTCAAAAAATCGGTATCTACTTTTGCTTCTTCTAATTCTTTCACCTTCTCATTTTGTGCAAAAAGAGAGGTACTCGACAAAAAACCGACTGTTAATAATAAAAATCTAATGGATTTTAAAAAAAACACTATATTCATCTATCTAATTATAGTTAAAAATACGGATATGTTTTCAAAATCACTACTGGTCTACTTAATTTTCCCTCTAATCTTGATTTCTTGTGTCGATCAACATTCGACGAATAAAGTTGTTAAGAAACAAAAAACAGAATTAGATTCTTTAAAACAAATGAAAGAAAAATCTAAAGAAGCAAAAAAAGCGGTGAAAGTTATCGACAAGAAAACGGAAAAGATCGAAGTACACGAAAAGATCGTTGAGAAATATGGCGAACAATGGGATTTTTGTAATTGTGTTGTGAAAAATGATTCCATAAATAATGCTCTCGAAAAAACATTGTCGGATAAACAAACAGACAAATTAATGGCGCGCTGGGAGTATGTTGATACGAAGTGTAAAGAATTTATAACGGCTCCAAATACCACACCTGAGCAACGTGCAAAACACGAATGGAAGGTCAAACAATGTTTGAAAAATGCTAAATAAGCAGGTTTTAGGTCATTATACAGAATTACTTACCCTACCGTTTAAAGATCAACAAAAAGGGCTTCTTATTGCGGATAGTGGTGGGACAAAGACCGACTGGTGTTTGATAATCAACAATAAATACTATTTTTTCATCACAGAATCCTATCATCCAACAAGTTTAGATAAAACGTCTAAAGTTGAATTACTTGAATTCTGGAAGCATCTAACACAAAAAACTAAAATTTCGTGTCATTTTTTCGGATCTGGTTGTAGTTCAGAAGAAAATCAAGTGAAAATTAAAGATCATTTCTCGCAAAAATCAAGTTTTCAATTGTTTGTTGTTTCTTCGGATTTAGTCGCTGCAGGTATTGCTTTACTTGGAAACGAGGAAGGATATGTAGGGATTTTAGGAACAGGATCGGTATTAACTTATTATAAAAACAAGCAAATCACAGAAATTATTGGTGGATTTGGATACCTATTGGGCGATGAAGGAAGTGGTTATTATTTTGGAAAATTAGTTCTTCAGAAATACTTAAATAAGGAGTTATCTGAAGGTTTAACAGCATTGGTTGAGGTTCATTACGGAAAACGCGCTGCAATTTTACAAAACTGTTATTCTCCAGATGGAAAAGCGTTTATTAGTAGCATACAACTACATTCAGAAAACCCTATTATTCAAAAAGAAATTAACGAAATTCACTCCGAAAACATCGAATTGTTTTTAAATAAATACCTACCTCAAGATTCAGCTTTTAAAGAAATTTCCTTTGTTGGTTCCTATGCTTTTTATCACCAAGAGTTACTAAAAATTGCTCTAGAAAAAGTTGGTTGGAGATCAAAGCAAATTATTCGAAAACCGATAGAAAAATTAGTGGAGAAAATGATGATTGAAAACCCTAAATAAAAAATTTAATCAAATGAAAATTAATGTACTCTTAAGCTTGATGTTAATTTTAATGTCTCATCAATTATTTGGACAAAAAAAGGATATTGTTATTAAAGCAAATTCGGATACCGTTGATATTCGTATTGGAAAAGAGTTTAGAAAGAGAGCGTGGACCATATCTCCTGCTATAAATCCTGATATTTTCAAAACTTCTGCACTTGGAGAAAATGTTGTTTTCATAACCGATTTAGATTCCATTACCGTTCCTATCTCAGAGACTACAGATTTTCAATTTACCGTTCTACTAAAAGGAAAGATAAAAGCGGTTACCAAAATTCAGTATCAAGATTCTTATTTAACTAAGTTAAAAAAAGCAGCTACATACAATGAAAAAGATGATCGTTATGTCCCAATATTTACCTATCAATCCAGTGAAAATCCAAATTTGGTAAAAATCCGAAAAGAGTTAAAACTTGATTCGATTGCTGGTAATGGAAATGAATTATCTAAAATTTTTAATTTACTTCATTGGGTACATAATTCAGTTAGACACGATGGAAGCAGTAATAATCCTTCTCAAAAAAACGCAATCGATTTAATTTCGGTTTGTAAAAAAGAAAAACGCGGTGTCAATTGTAGAATGTTGGCAACAATTCTGAATGAGTGTTATCTTTCTCTTGGTATAAAATCAAGATTTATAACATGTATGCCAAAGGAGACTCAATTCGAAGATTGTCATGTAATCAATATGGTTTACAGTCAAGAACTAACTAAATGGATATGGATTGACCCAACGAATGATGCATATGTTATGGATGAACAAGGTAACTTATTAGGAATTGAAGAAGTCAGATTACGTTTAATTTCAGGTCATCCATTAATATTGAATGCTGATGCCAATTGGAATAGAGAGTTCCTTCAAACAAAAGAAGATTATTTATATAATTACATGGCAAAAAATCTTTATCGATTGGAAACTCCGCTTGTTAGTCAGTATGATAGCGAAACATGGAAAGAAGGGAAAGAAGCCACCTATGTAGAACTTTTACCTTTAGACGGACTGTTACAAACACCTCAAAAATCAGAGGAAACAAATCCAAAAACAGGCGTGAAATTTACGAATTACAAAACGAATAACCCTTCGAAATTTTGGACTACTCCATGAGACAGGCATGATAGATAATGATAGTTTCGAAGTGAAAAAACATTACAAGGCTTAAGACACTAAATCTCTAATTTTATAGAAACTTCAAAAGCATCGTCATGCTAAATAGTGTAAGTAAGAAAGGCGCAAGAAAAACAATCACACTTATTATAGACCAAAAAAGTAGATTTCGTTTTTTTAATGGTAATCCCATTAACCTATTTCTAAATTCGGTTTCCGTTAAAGCATGAATTTCCGTGTAAGGTAAACCACAGCACAACGAATTACACATTGTAAGTCCTTTATTAAATGAATTAACTGTTGTTTTTGAATAAAATACGATTCCTAATCCCATAGCCCAAAGGGTTAACAACCATGGAATAAAATTGTTTTTCCAACCGCCAGATGCTACCTCCCATGCTGAAATTGAACTTTCGCCTTTCCAAGAAGTATCAAATCCGGTTAAAATATGGTTAATATCATGAAAATGTACATTTTCTTTTCTACTTTCGAAATTAGGTAACGGAAAAGAAATAAAACCAAATTTTATCCAAGCGATTTTCTTTTTTGTTCCACCATCCTCATCAAATTTGTTGATCGAATAAAAATCTTGAATTAATTCGTGAATAGTTTTCGTTTCTCCCTCCATTTTTACAGATTTTTTCTTTTGAATTATTCCCAAACTAAACGCGTAACTTACTATTCACTAATTATTTCTGCAGCTTCTTTTCCTATTAAGCTTCCTATAGCAACACCCATTCCTCCCATTCTTACGGCGCAATAAATGTTTTTTGAAATTGGTTTTACGATGGTTGCTTTCACCTCTCCTACTCCCATAATTCCGCTCCAACGTTGTGAAACTTTGTATTCGGTATTTGGTAAAATAACCGTTTTTAGTAATTCGTCTAATTTATTCTGAATAAGCTCCGTAACTTCCATATCGGTGGTTTCTTCGCCTTTAAAATCAAGGTTGCGCCCCCCACCAAATAGCACGCGATTGTCAATGTTTCGGAAATAGTAATACCCCGCATCGTAATGGAAAGTTCCTTCGATTTTTAAGTTTTCAATTGGTTCGGTAATCAATACTTGCGCACGAGCAGGTTGTACATCCAATTCTGGAAGTAATTGTTTCGCAAACCCATTGGTCGCTACTAAGACTTTCTTTGGATTAAAACGAATTCCATTCACTAATTCTACTGCGACATTCTGCTCGTTTTCGTTCAATTGTTTTACTTCCAAGGAATTTAAAATAATTACTCCAGTTTCTTGCACCTTACGAATCAGGCTTGAAATCATTTTTCCAGAATTAATTTGCCCTTCAAAGGAATTTTCAATGAGGTGGGAAACGTTATTAAATCCAAACGTTCCAATCTTCGCGTCTGCATTTTTATAAACGGTTTCATTTCCAATGATGTCTTTCAACATGCAATTTAAATACGGTATCTTCTCAGCACATTGATTATAAAACACCTCATCATTAAACACTTCATACCCACCTAAATTGTATAACTCCAGATTTTGGTCGCCCAAGTTTTTACGTAATTGTTGCAAACCTCTCCAACGTTTCTCAACAATCTGAAACACATTGTCTTCTGAGTTTTTAGTCAAATCATCTAATAATTCAGACACACTACCAAAACACGAGAAACCTGCATTTTTAGAAGATGCTCCACATGGTAAGAATCCACGTTCGATGACAACGATTTTTTGAAGTGGATTGGTAGATTTTAATTCCAATGCAGCAGTTAATCCAACGATACCACTACCTACGATTAATACGTCGATGTTGGAGAAATAGGTGTCTTGTTCCCAGTAACTTAGATTTTGCATTCTGCTATGTTTTAAATTTAAAAATCAAATAAATTTAAAACTATTCATTTTTATGTTAACCACAACTTATAATAAAAATTAAATTTTCATGTTTTCCACCTTTTTTACTTCGTAGCTGCTTCGCGGTGCATCGCCCAAAAAGGTGGAGCCAAAAAGTCTAGGCCTCTGTGAAAATTCTTTGAAAATTACGTTTTATTTCGCTGTCTGCCCCAAACTCACATACGCCTTTAACTAATTTTCAAACAGAAAATTAGAAGGCTGGGTTCAAACAAGGGTTAGACTTCGCTTCATTCAACTTATTTTCTACAGAATCTTCCCAAATGGCCAAAATAGTCCATCAAAAAAAATTAAACGGAAAAATTTTAAATAATCACAACACTTTTCGAATACGGCTCATCTCCATTTTCGCGTCTTTCTCTTTCAAGTCGTTACGCTTATCATGAAGTTTTTTCCCTTGAGCACAGGCAATATCTAACTTCGCCCAACCTTTTTCGGAAAGATAAATTTTCAATGGAATCAAGGTATTACCTTTCACCATTAAAAATTTCGCTATTTTATTGATTTCAGCACGATTCAATAATAGTTTACGATCTGCTCGTGGTTTGTGGTTGTAGAACGAACCATTTTCATATTCGGTAATATGCATGTTACGGATGTACACCTCGTTTCGCACTAATACACAATATGCTTCTAATATGCTTGCTTTGTTTTTGCGAATGCTTTTAATTTCAGTTCCAGTCAATTGAATACCAGCAGTGTATTCATCCATAAGATGGTACTCGAAACGGGCGCGTTTGTTACGGATATTTACTTGATTGGTAGACATAAGGTGGCCTCTATAAATTGCTTTTTTTTCGTTCAACTGCAAAATTAAACTCCTCATTTACGAATGTAAACTGCGGATTTAATTTTTGGTCTGCCTCAAAAAATCTAATTTCTAGAGACACCAACCATACAAAGATAAGGAAAATTACCTTTATTTATCATTGATTTCCACACAGACTTTTTCGCCGTTTTTATCTATACAGATTGTATTAATTTTAGAAATCTGATTTGTTTTTTTAAATTCAAATAAATCACAATCGGTTTTGATCGACGCAGTAGAAATACCATTTATTTCAATTACTTTATCGCCAATAGAAACTTGATTGTTTTTACCTTTTATTGCGGAAACGCATACATAATTATTGTAAACTCTAAGCGAAATCCTTGCAAAATCGGATGTTTTAAATTCAGATTTACCTTTGCGAATATAGAATTGTTTGGAAGTCGCATCCATAATTATATCATTTTCTAGAAACCATTGCGCACCTAATAGATTTGGATTTTGTTTATTGAATGATATAACACCATTAAAATTTAAACCATGTATATTCACCTCTTTTTTCTGAAATAATTCCATTTTTTCAGAAATTCCAAGTGCTGCAACTGATAAATAAGAGATCGTGTCGACAGGTAGTTTTTTACTGATTGATTTTGGGTTATAAGTCATTAAAAACCCACCTTTAAAACCAGAATCAATCAAATATTTAATACCATCAATTTTAATATAAAAATATCCTCTTTTCATTGATACTTTCACTTTTGTAAATGTGTTCAATTCTTTTATTTGATTTAAATCACCGTAAATCGTAAGGTTCGAATCCGTATGATTGAAGTAAAACACACCTTGATTTAACACGTCATTCCCAAGAAGCCCTTGTATCGTATCTGATTTACATTTTGTTGAAAAAGAAGAAAGTCTTGTCGATATAAGCCATTGATGATTATCCATTGCTATATTACCTAGGATTGTCGAATAGTACTTTGTATTTACACTTCCTTTATTATTATGTGCATCTATTACCTTCGAATTGAAAACTACGGGATACGCACCAATCAACGTACTATCAAAATCTGAAAAAACAACAGACTTAGCACCAGTATCGAAAATAAAATCACCCTTTTTTCCTCCAACTTCAGTATTTATAACAATACAAGCTTCTACAACTTTAAATGGAATATGAGTCGTGAAATTACCTTCTAGTTGTCTTTTTGAGTATCCTTTGAAAATAAAACAAGAGGATAAGGATGAAAACATCAGTAGAATTAATATTAATTTATTCATTGTTATTTCGTTAAAGTATAATTTACATTTGTTATGTTGTAATTTCTAAAAATATCATTCAACCCCAATATTAGGTAATAGCAAATTTATTTATTCAATGGATTATTTGGATCATACATGTTTTTAAATGATTCATCACTAATAGGATCTCCGATTTTATGTTTGGCTCTTAATCTATTTACTTCCTCTTTATTTTCAATAATATAAAGTACATTTCTATTAATATTCGGATTCCAAATACCTTGACTTCCATAAATTTGAGGTTTCCCTTCTCTTAAACAAATTCTATCAGTCAACATTGCAACCCAATTAAAATTAGCAGTACCTAATTCAGTTGCTCTGGTTATTATTGGTAAGTATCTCTTTTGTGTCACTAAATCTGCATGTTGAACGATAAAAAAAGGAATACCCGAATAATCACAAACTAAAGTATCAGTTAACCAACCTAGTTTACTTGTTATACTATCTAATAATTCAATATTTTCTAAATTAATTCTTTCTTTAAACTCCCACAAGGCTAGTGAAATCGGATGAAATTTACCAAGTTTATTTTCAGACATGTAAACTTGGTAATAATAGGATCGATCTCTGCATAACATTTCAAGTAATTGATGCATTATCTTTTTGTCACATGTTTTATTTTTTTTTGAGTTAGAAACTATAACATCACATAATCTTTGAAATCTCTCCTCTTTAAGAAGTTCATATGAATTAGTCTTTGAAAAATTCCAAATATCTTTAAACAAACTATCTTTTTGAAATACCAATTCTAAATAATAAAGTGCCTCATTTTTATTTCCTAAAATATTATGTAATTCGGCAATATTCAAACATTCATAATTTGTTAAACTATCTTTTGGAATTCTTTCACTAATAGTTATTGCATGTTTTATTTCACCTTTTTCTTTTAATACACTAATTGAGTCTAATATCATCTTTTTTTGTGAAAAAATAGGTTGCGCTATAACAACCAAAAAAAATGTTATTAAACATTTCATAAATTATCTTTTTATTATTTTAATATCTCGACCAACGAACGAACGAATTCACCACTTCTTCCCAGTGTTTATCTTTATAATTACCTCTTCCTTTTTCGTCTATTCCATAAAAATTATGTTCTCGATTCACATACCTTTTCATGGTTAAATTTCCTTTTTTAGCACGATCAAAATAAACGGGTAGATAATCACACAAAGCAGCCGAATTATCGTTTGTTCCATAAGCTACATAAATTGGAATTTCTAATTTTAATAGAATTTCTATTGTTGATTGAGCAAATGAATTCCAATTTAAATATTCGGGACGTTCTTTCAAAAATTCAGGGTCATGAATTACTTTATTAAATTCATAACGGTCATTAATTAAGGTATCTGCTTTTCCCCACGAAATTTTATTTGTTTCAGCATCTTTACGTATCCCTCGAATGATTTTCTCTACCCTTCCATATGGATCGTAGGAGAATAATCCTAATTGTGTTATATTTTTGTTTTTACTCGCCAATACAACCGCTACATGTGTTCCTTGTGAATGTCCTGCAACAACGAGTTTATGCTTATCTACCCACGTCTGTTTTCTCAAAAAAGCAATCACTTTATTAGCTCTAGATACATAATTCTTCAAAACATCGGCCTGATAAAACGCTTTCGAAAAAACAGAAGCATTTGCAGTATCTGGAACATAGCAATAATCCCTATTTAAATGATTTTCAGCGACACAAAAAGGAGTTTTCGGCATAGAGATTACCACCAAATGATAGTGCTTTCGAATACTATCCAAATTAAAATTAGCTATTCCACCTCCAAACAATTCTTTCTTTCCTTTCAATTCAAAATACATGGGTAAGGGCATTGAACCTTGTAAAAAAAGTAAGACCGGTTTTTTAGTTTTCAATACCGTATCTGCCACCAAAAATTCAATGGTATCATTTTTTACAGGTAATTGAAATCGAATTACTTCGTTGTTGAACAGTTCTCTGGTTTGTGAGAAAGAAAACAATGAAATAAACAATAAAGCATTAGATAACAGGTATTTCATAGGAGAATCTTACGTGAATTGATAGTTAAAACTAAGTATTTTTGTTAATCATTAACAACAAAATCAACCAAAAACTGTTAATCACCAACAACATTTTAAATCATTTTCTTTACCCCTATTCTCACTTGAGGCACCAATTTTTCACCTGCTTTATACGATGCTACAAAATCGACACGAAAGACTTTGAATAAATTATCTACACCAAGAAACACCTCTTGGTAATTTCGTTTTCCAGAAGTATAAATTGCATTAAAACCTAACACTTCTCCTAGATGTAAGCGATTTACTAATGGAACTTTCGATGTGAAAACACCTAAAAAACGGTGTTGTACATGTAGTTCTAAATACGCATCATTCGTACTAAAGGAGTAATAACTCTAGGCATTAAACGAATTCAGTTGATCACGATTATTATCTCCTCCTTCTTCAAAGGATCCGTTTTTTAAGATATGTGTTTGATTCCCGTTGAAATGTTTGTAATCCATGAAATACATGTTTTTCTTATTCAAGAATCCTCCTCCAATCACATCGACATTAAATTTCCCCCAATAGCCCAGTTTCATGGATTTTCCAACACCTAATTCCAAGTGCGTATAGCCTACCGAACTACCTAATATTTTAATCCCTTGTTCTGCTTTCCAATACAATGTTGGGTAACGTGAACTTATCGGTTGTCGAAACGCACCGAAAAGCAACTCATAACGTTCTCCAAAGGTATAAGAACCTGAAGTTCGTAAAACAAAAGCATTGTGCTGTTTAAACGCTAGAGAATCATTTTGAGGTACCAATGGATTGTTAGAAGTCCAAAGGTTTGGCATGTTTGGTATCCACCATTGTTGACTGTGATTGACCAAGGCATTTCGTTGTGCATATTCTAGTTGCACCTTGATTTGAGGTCCAGAAATTAGTACATCTGTATAATTGATATTAACGCCCATTTTCTCATACAACTTCATGTAATTTTGACGTCCCAACAAGGTATATAAACTGTTTACAAAAGGTATAATTGGCTCTTCTCGATTGTATTGGTATATGTATTTTTCAGCTGTTACCCACCAATTACTTTGTTGTTTATGATTTGTTTCACCATAAGACATTTTACCATAAAATTTCTGGGAATCAGTACCATAACGAACTGTAAATTTCAAGTTTTTACTGATTCCTCCCATTACAAATTGAGATCTGGTGGCATTTGTATCTTTTTTGATGGAACGCCTAGAAAAACTGAAATCAAGGGTGTTGTTCCAACCTTCGACTGTATTGTAATTCAAATTAGGCAGCAAAGCAGACATATTAAAATGCGTTTTTCCATTATAGTCATACCCACTAAAAAACAGCTTCCCAAAAGTCAGTTTATTCTGACGTTTCCAATACAATGAATCTACTTTATAAACTGAATCTTTCTTTGAATTTTGTTTTTGATCGTATTTTTGCTCCTCCTCGGTTAATAACACAGGTCGATTTTTGTACCAATAACTAGAATCTTTTATCATAGCATCGTCAGTGACAGAAAACACTTGTTTATGAAAGAATTTTTTCGGAAAATGTTTTTTCATCTGGTAATTATAAAATGTTCCAACCTTCACTGCACCAGCATCAAATCCAAATATTTTTATGCGTGCATTCAACTTTATCGAAATCGGTACGCTTATCGAGTCATTGATAAAACCATACGTCTGTTTGATATACAATGTATCGATGAAACTCAAGCCTTGTCTTTTGGTAACGAATAAATCTGCACTGTGTAAATTATACGTTTGATCTTGAATATACACATACCCTTCATATACAAAATCAGCCTTATTTCTTGGGGTAACTTTAATTTTGTATACTTTATTACCATCTTCTTCAAACGAAGATTCTAATTTATATTTATACAATAAAATACCCCCATCTCCAATTGGCGAAAGAAATTGATTTTCCGTATATCCTGTAAGTTCTTCTGTGTTTTCATATAAATTTAAACGAACACTTCCGACACGATTATTACTATATCCATGTTTTACACCCGCAACACGTGAAGATTTCATTTCTTCTTTGTAATTATCTGGTCGTTGAAAATGAAACGAAGCTACCGACTCCGAAAAACCTATCAATCCTAAATCGGTAGAATCTGGCATTTCAACTTTCATAAATTTCGGCAATTTCTTTGGAACAGAATCCAAACGTTCTACCCCTTTAATGTATACATCTACCGAATAATTATCCAACAACTTATTATATCTTGGTCGACGTTCATTCGCTCTTCGAATAATCTCATTTCCAAAATTTCTATATTTCTTTCCAACATGTGCCGCTTCTAACTCTTTGTCTTGCGTTTGTAACACAACTGAAATACTCGAAATTCGTGTTTTTGGTCCTATTGGATATTTTATGGACTTATACCCCATCGATTTGACTATAAGTACTAGGTTTTGCCCCTGCCTTAAATCTAATGTAAAATCCCCCATTAAATTCGTCACTGTTCCATTCGAAGATCGTTCGACCAACACATTTGCATACGGAATTGGTTCACCTTTTGCATCTATTACTTTTCCTGAAATAGTCAAATATTCTTCTTTGATACCCAAGGATTGCATCGCAAAAGCAACTTTGAAGGCTTCATCTTTGATTGCACCATAACGACCAGAAGAACCACCATGTCCAGCATCCATGTGTGTTTTTAATATCAACCAATTGGTATCCGTTTTCAAATCACGTAAACGCGCTGTATATTGCGCAGCTGCCCAGAAAGGAACACGACTATCGTTATATCCATTCGTTACCAGCATCGCAGGATAATTTTGATTTTTGATATTATGTAGCGGGCTATACGACTTAATGTAATCGTATTCTTTTTTGATGTATGGATTTCCAATTTCGTCGAAATGCGCTTTGATGTTTGGCCATAAGGTATCCAACATATCTTCCAACGTATTCACAAAGGGAACATCGGCAATGATTGCCCCATAGATTTCTGGTCGCTCGTTTGCGACACCCCCCATCAACAAACCACCTGCACTTCCCCCTTGCGCAACAACACGTTTTGCTTTTGTGTATTTCGCATCGATTAAATACTGCGTGGCATCTACAAAATCATGAATGGTATTTTCTTTTTTGAGTAACATTCCATCTTTGTGCCACCACTCACCCAAAATACTTTCTCCACGCGGATGTGCTAATGCGTATACAAATCCTCTTTTTAAATATAACAGCGAGGTAGGATTAAACGTTGGAGGTTGATTCATCCCGTAACATCCGTAACCTGTAATATACAAAGGATTAGAGCCATCGCGTTTTAGGTTTTTCTTATACACCAAATCCACTGGGATTTTCTTCCCATCGCGTGAAGGTGCCCATACTCGTTCGGTAACATAATCATCTGGATTATAGCCTTGAAGCGTATCCATTTTCTTCACTTTATACGTATTGGATTTCAAATCATAACTATAGGTAATACCTTGTGTTTTCATGGAAGAAAATCCAAATTCAAAGGCAAACGTATCTTTCATTTTTAAATCGGAAAAATACATAATACCTGTTGAGTCGACTTCAGGAATACGTGTGAGCTTTTTTGTCTTTAAGTTGAATATTAACAACTCATTACGCCCATTTTTTCGACGCGTAATGTAGAGGTTGTCCATTTTTTGAGGAGCAGAAGTAATGGTACTTCCTTTTTCTTCTGGGAAAATAATTTTTTCTTTTTTATCCGACATCAAATTCACTTCCTTCACCACAAAATCAGGAGCTTTATCGTTTGTAAACACCTTAAATCCCTCACCACTAAAATGATTAATACGGTAGGTTACTTTTGGTTTTTCGTTGTAAACTTTCACCACCTTCGTTAGATCACCTTGCAAATCAACCGCAAAAACGTCGCCCGTATGATTCATAAAACTATTCTCAATCAACAAATAACGCTTGGAAAAGGTAATTGAAATATTTAAAGGTGCACCTCGGTTATCCATGCTTTCATACATTTTGACATCCTGAATCGTATCTGTTCCAAGGACATGCAAAAAGACTTGATTACCCAATTTATGCTGAGCATCCTTTTTCATGTAATACACTGATTTATTGTCTTTTATCAATACAAAAGACCCGACATTTGAAATTTGTTCTTTAAATACACTGTCTTTATCGATGTGTTTAAAATAAAGCGTTCCAAAATCTCCTCCTTCGGTGTTAACTGAATATGCTAAAAGTGAATGATCATCAGAAATTTGAACATTTTGTAATTGAAAGAAACCTAATTCTTTTTGTAATTCATTTGCATTCAGATACACTTGTTCGACTGCATTTGTATCACCCTTTTTACGACAATACAAAGGATGTTCTTGATCCGGAATGTTTCGCGAATAATAGAAATATATACTGTCTTTTTCAAACGTTGTCTTATGATTTTCCTTCATCATCGCACGCATTTCTTCAAACATTTTTTTCTGCAAAATCGCCGAAGGCTTCATTTTTACATCCGCGTAGGTGTTTTCCTCATTTAGGTAATTAATGACATCTGGAGCATCTTTCGTTCGCATCCAATAATAATTTTGTAACACACTATCGCCATGCGTAACATAGTAATAGGGGATTTTCTTAGCAACAGGATAGTCTTTTTCTTGGGAGAAAATAAAACACGGTAATGCCAGGAATAAGCAAACGAATAGCTTCAATTTTGTCATAGTATTTTTAGTTAGGGTTGATACCCCAAAATGAATGTGATGCCTGTTCATTCATGTAGCCCTTGCTACGACATCACGATTCATTGAGGTTATAAGAGAATCTCTAAAAATTGCTTTTTTTTAGACCCCCCTTTTATTTAGAGATTAATTTAAGTAATTCAGGAAGGTCTTTTTTATATTGTTCTAAATCCCACGTGATTCCAAAATAAGAAACATATTCTGCAATAGGTCCTAAATTTACGGATGCTCTGCGTTTATCAACATTATCTGGATCAATCATTGCTCTTAGATAGAGTGTACCGTCATCTTTTTGAGAAAGTTGACT
>CANGOF010000002.1 GCA_947455515.1 Flavobacteriia bacterium | reverse complement strand
TGGTTGTATGGTTTGAATGTAGGAAAACGCTTTGCCATATAAAATCAATAATACAGGTTAAATATACTGATTATCAATTAAATAACAAAATGTTATTCTGATTTTTTAAGTAAAAAAGAAGCTGTCCTTTTGAGACAGCCTCTTTTTTTATAAATAACCTTTTTTATATTTCAATCAAAACATTTTTTTCTTCCATCATTTTGCGTAAGTTTTGAATTGCATAACGCATTCTACCTAATGCTGTGTTTATACTGATTTCTTTCTCTTCAGCGATGTCTTTAAAGGACATTCCTTGAAAGATTCGCATTTCAATTAATTCTCTTTGTGCTGCTGGAAGAAATTCAATACCATTAAGTAATTCTTGATAGAGTTCATTTTGCATCACTTGGTGAATCCAAGGGGTAGAATCACATTCCATGTGAGTGAAAATATTGAAAGAGTCGGAACTAGAGGATGATTCAGAAACCATTTTTCTAGAATTGTTTTTACGGAAATAATCAATTATAAGATTGTTAGCAATTCGTAATGCCCAAGGAAGAAATTTTCCTTCTTCATTGTATTTCCCTGTTTTTAAAGTATTGATAATTTTTATAAAGGTATCTTGAAATAAATCTTCTGCCAATTCAGTTGATTTTACTTTTGAAACAATAGTTTTAAAAATAATACGTTTGTATTTTTTTAAAAGAATTTCTAATGATTTTTCATCGCCTGAAATATATTGATTCACTAAAACGGAATCATCCAATGTACTAAACATAGCTCTATAATTTATGACCGAAGTCGATTTATACTAAATAGAGTAATGTTGTTCCGATAGGCTTTTTATTAATGATTATATGCTAATTTAATAAAGTATTTTTGATAAACAAATAAAAAGTAAAATTTTGTTAATTTTTATTTTATGGTACTCGCGCATTTTGATTAAATATTTCCTCTTTACATATTAATCCCTTATTTTTGTGTAGATACAGATTATGGAAGAAAAAAAACTTATTGATATTAAAAAAATAATTGGGGATAAAAATCCAAAGTTATTGAAATTCTTACCTACTTTTTTAATCAATTATATAAAAAAAGTATTACACGAAAATGATGTAAATGAGGTTATTAGGTTAAATAAACTTAAGTGTAATCAAGATTTTTGTCAAGCTGTTATAGATCGATTTAATATCAAAATAGAAGTAGAAGGAATTGAAAACGTTCCATTAAATGGAGGTGTTACTTTAGCTATGAATCACCCACTCGGGGGGATGGATGCAATGGCTTTAGTTACGGCACTTAAGAATCAACGTTCAGATTTAAAATTCATTGTAAATGATATTTTACTCCATTTAGACAGTATGAATGGAATGTTCGTTGGAGTAAATAAGCATGGCAAAAATTCCAATTCTAATTTATTGAAAATTGATGAAATTTTTTCTTCTGGGAATGCAGTGTGTATTTTTCCTGCTGGTTTAGTAAGTCGAAAAATAAATGGTAAAGTGCAAGATTTAGAATGGAAAAAAACCTTTGTATCTCTGTCGATTAAACATAATCAACCAATTGTTCCAGTGTATATTGATGGTAAACTTTCTAATTTCTTTTATCGACTTGCCAACTTTAGAAAATCAATCGGTATAAAAGCGAACATTGAAATGTTTTTTTTAGTAGATGAATTATTTAAACAAAAAGATGTGACAATGAAATTGATTTTCGGTAAACCAATTTATCCAGAAATGCTGGATAAATCCAAATCACAAAAAGGTTGGGCAGAAGAAATCAGAAGACAAGTATATTCATTTTCAGAAAAGTAAAATTATGCAACAAACTATTATATCCCCGATTTCGAAGGAAATCCTTAAAAAAGAATTAAATCCAGATCGATTTATACGAAATACACGTAAAGGAGGGAATGAAATATATTCTGTAAATATTCATAATGCACCACACACTTTGCAAGAAATTGGTCGTTTACGGGAAGTAACTTTTAGACAATCTGGAGGAGGTACAGGATTGTCGTTAGATCTAGATGAATTTGATACAAATGAAATTTGTTATGAACAATTGATTGTATGGTCACCGGAGGATGAAGAAATTGTTGGAGGTTATAGATACATACTTTGTGAGAAAGCAATTCAAAAAGATGGTATTCATTTATCGACAAGTCATTATTTTGATTTTTCTAACAAGTTTATCAATGAATACCTTCCGTTAACGATTGAATTAGGAAGAAGTTGGGTTCAACCAAATTTTCAACCTTCTGTAAATCCTCGAAAAGGTTTATTTGCATTAGATAATATTTGGGATGGTTTAGGAGCAATTATTTTAACGAATCCTTCGATGAAATATTTTTTCGGAAAAGTTACCATGTATCCTAATTATAATCGTGAATCGAGAGATTTTTTACTTCATTTTATGCATCATTATTTTCCTGATGAAGAGAAACTAATGACTCCATTTCATCCATTACAACAAAATTACGATTCTGTTTTTATTGATGGTCAACTTCAAAATTTATCATTCAAAGATGGATTTAAAGTATTAAATTCTTATGTGCGAGCAAGAAATGAAAATGTGCCCCCTTTGGTAAATATTTATATGCACCTCTCTCCTACTATGAAAACTTTTGGGACTGCGGTAAATCACGAGTTTGGAGAAGTAGAAGAAACAGGTATATTAGTTACCATACCAGATATTTACGAGGAGAAGAAAGAAAGACATATTACTTTATAATAAAAAAAGCCTGATAATAAAAAAGCCTGTTAATAAAAATTAACAGGCTTTTTAGATTAGTATATTGTGTTAATTATGCGTTTACATTCATGTTGTCTAACACATCCATTACAGATTTAACTGCTTTTGCAGATTCTTCTAATAATGCTTTCTCTTCTGTATTTAATTGTAGTTCAATTATTTTTTCAATACCATTTTTACCTAATACTACAGGTACTCCTAAATAGATGTCTTTCATTCCATATTCACCATTTAACCAAGCGCAAACAGGGAAAATACGTTTTTGATCACGAACAATCGCTTCTACCATTTGAGCTGCAGCAGCTCCTGGCGCATACCAAGCAGAAGTTCCTAATAATTTAACGATTTCACCACCACCGAATTTAGTTCTTTCAATGATTTCGTCTAATTTCTCAGGAGAAATCAATTCCGTAACAGGAATTCCTGCAACAGTTGTATAACGTGGAAGTGGAACCATAGTGTCGCCATGACCTCCCATTAATACTGCTTGAATATCTTTTGGAGAAACATTTAACTCTTCTGCTAAGAAAGCTCTATAACGTGCTGTATCTAATACACCAGCCATACCAAATACTTTAGAAGAATCCACTTTTGCATTTAAATATGCACAATAAGTCATTACATCTAATGGATTTGAAACAATTACTAAAATTGCATCTGGAGAATGTTTGATAATATTATCAGTTACTGTTTTAACGATACCAGCATTTGTAGCGATTAGGTCATCGCGAGACATTCCTGGTTTTCTTGGTAAACCAGAAGTGATTACTACAACATCCGAATTAGCTGTTTTTGTATAATCATTCGTAGAACCAATTGTTCTTGAATCGTACAAATTGATTGGAGCTTTTTGCCAAATATCCAATGCTTTACCTTCAGCAAAACCTTCTTTGATGTCTAACAATACAATTTCGTTAGCAATCTCTCTTTGCGCTAGTACATCTGCACACGTAGCACCTACGTTTCCTGCACCTACAACTGTTACTTTCATAGTATTTATTATGTTAAATTTTAACTCTTACACTGCAAAATTAAAACAATTGACTAATAGAATCTATTTTTTATTATATATTTTTTAAGTTAATCTTAGAAAAACATTTAATTTTAGGCAACTAATTAAATTAAGTCACGTCAAGTTACTATAGCACGAAGGTGGAAAAGAAAGAGCAGTTGGATAGTATTGTTGTAGGTTGTCTCAAAAACGATCGAGTAAACCAAGAAAAGTTATTTAAACTTTACTATGGTAAATTGATGGTTGTATGTATGCGATATACAAATGATAGGGACGCTGCTCAGGATATTTTACAAGAAGGCTTTATAAAGATTTTTGATAAAATTACAACTTTTGAATCGAATGGATCTTTTGAAGGTTGGATGAGACGTATTGTTACAAATACAGCATTAGATTACCTTAGGAGATCAAAGAAATTCAGTTTTGTGGAAGAAAATGAAGTGAATACTAAGGAGGAATATGTGGAGGATGGTGATGAATTAGAATATGAAAGCTCATTAGAAATTAAAGCCGAGTTTGCATTGGAAGCGATTAATCAACTTTCTCCTGCTTATAAAACAGTTTTTAATCTTTTTGTAATGGAAGAATATACACATAAAGAAATAGCTGATATGCTTGGAATTTCTGAAGGTACATCAAAATCAAATCTTGCAAAAGCAAAAGCGAATTTACAGAAAATAATAGTTAAAAAATATAGTAAAATAACGAATGAATAACGACATAGCAAACCAAATTAAGTCTAGTCTGGAAAACTACGAAGTACCGTATGATGCATCTGCCTGGGATAAAATGTCCCAACGTTTGGATGCAAAACCATCGGGTGGTAATGGGTTTTTGTCTAATCCAAAATTTTGGGTTGTCACTTCTATTGCTGTTATAAGTGCTTCTATGGCTTTATACAAAATGACTGATACAGCCAACAAGCCGTTGGTGGTGTCTAATAAATCAAAAATTGAACAAGTTATAGAATCGGAACAAAATGAAATTGAAGCAAAAAATAATTCCTTGAAAAATGAAACCATGCTTTCTGAAAAATCACTTTCTATTCAAAAAAATAAGGAGGAAAGTAGTATATCTTCAGTAAATCAGTTTTCTCCGTTACAATCTTCGACAACCTCAGAAACTAATTTTAATTCATTAAAAGTTTCACCAAATAATAAAGGGAATGAAAAATATTACCGTGCGTTAATTTTTCCTAAAACTAATAAATCGTATTGCTTAGGAGAAAAAATTGAAATTTCTAATCCTAATAATGTAGATGTATTTTTAACCAATGCTTTTGGAAAACAAATTAAAATTGATGCGCAAGAATCCGTATTAATTCCTTTAAAACAAGAAGGTCAATATACATGGAATAATGGTGAGAAATCAGCTTTTGAAGTGAAAGAAAAACCAACTGTAAACTTTTCTTTACCCTCCGATATTATTTATGAGAATGGTATCCCTACCATTACTTTAACTTCTCAATTAAACGTTAAAAGTCAAAAATGGATGTTTAACCAGCGTGTAGTTTCAACAAGTGAGGATGTGAAAATTTCCATTTTTAATAAAGAGCAGTATAGCGTAACCTTACAGGTTGTTGGTCATAATGGTTGTGAAAATGTGACTACAAAGACGTTTTATCCTGAATCGAGTTTCAATTATAATTTAAAAGCACCTACAGGATTTGAACCTACTTCATCTAATCCAAAGAGAAATACTTTCTTGCCACTTTCGTTGCTTGAAAGAGATACTCCTTTTAGAATGTTAATCATTGATCCTAAAGATGGTTCTGTGATTTTTGAAACGACAGATAAACATAATCCTTGGGACGGCACAAACCAAAAAACCGATCAATTAGTACCTGAGGGAAGTGAATATATCTGGAAAGTTATTTTGATGAATCCTGAGAAATACGAAAAAAATGAATATAAAGGTATGATTACTAGAAAGTAAACTCTATTATTAATTTAATGTCAAGCGTCGAAATGAATAAAATAACTTCTCTATTTTTTATTTCGACGCTTTTTTTTGTTTACGGACAAAAAGTGGATATTTTAAAAAATACCGACCAAGAAATTTTAGTGAATTTTGAGTTTGACGAATTAGTATTCAATCAAACTAAGGAAAATGAAACGTCATTTATTGATTTTTCAATACTTGCTGGTGTCACAACTTATGAAAAAGGGGCTCCTGCCCTACCTTTTTATTCAAAATCAATACTTATACCAGGTACAGGAGGAAATGAATTACAAGTTAGTTACGATGCTATTATAGAATATAATTTAGTAGACATTACTCCATCACAAGGTTTGGTTAAACGAAATTCCACAAATCAACCCTATGTTTTCGGAGAAGCTTATTCTAAAAATGAATTTTATCCAGGTAAATTGGCAATGTGTTCCACTCCATTTTTACTTCGTGAATTAAGAGGGCAAACTATTAAATTGTTTCCTTATCAATATAATCCAGTAACAAAGGTTTTACGATTTTATAAGAATTTATCCGTACACGTTAAATTCACAAATACTTCTAGCGAAAATGAACTATTCTCAATAACAAATTCTATGTTAGGTGAACGAGAATTTTCTTCGCAGTTTATAAATTACAAACCGCATCAAAATAAATATTTAGCAAAAGAAGAAGAAGGAGAAATGTTGGTTATTTGTCCTGAAAGTTTTAAAGCATACATTCAACCATTGGTAGATTGGAAAAATCAAAAAGGAATAAAAACAACTATTCAAACAATTGAAAATATTGGTACTACCTCTGATAAAATCAAACAATATCTTAATAATTATTATTTAAGTAATCCTTCTTTGTTGTACCTATTACTCGTTGGAGATCATTCAGATGTCCCTTCATACTCTTATGGAACTTTTAGTGGAGATGAATATTGGAGCGACTCTTATTACGGTCAACTTTCTGGTAACGATATGTATAGTGAATTGTTTGTTGGTCGTTTTTCTGGTTCTTTGTTAGAAGTAGAAACAATGGTTAAGAGAACATTGGAATATGAGAAATCACCAAAAATAGGTGATTGGATGACTCGAGCAATTGGAATTGCTTCTAGTCAAGGCTTAGGCATTGGAGATGATGGTGAAATTGATTGGCAACACGAGCGTAAAATGAGAGATACACTTTTAGCTACTGGTTATTCTTATGTATATGAATTTTATGATGGAAGTCAAGGAGGGAATGATGCTGACAATAACCCTACGAATAATGATATTATCAGTGCTCTAAATTCGGGAGTAGGTCTTTTAAATTATACAGGCCACGGTGATACGTATAATTTTATAACCTCGAATTTTTATAATACGGATATTTTAAAAGCAACAAATTACGGATCTTATCCTTTTGTAATTTCTGTTGCATGTAATAATGGAAAATTTGTCAATAATGAATGTATGTCTGAAACATGGTTGTCTGCAAAAAATAACAACCAAATTACAGGAGCAATTGCGGCATGTGGTTCGTCTATTTTAATGGATTGGGCACCACCGATGAAAACACAAGATGAAATTGTACGATTATTAAGTAATTACTCTTCAGGTGTACATAAATATTCCTTAGGTGGGTTGTTTAATAATGGTCAATTTAGTATGTTAGAAAAATATGGAAAAGATGGTGACGGAGTTGTTCAAACGTGGATTTTTTTTGGAGATCCTTCCACTGTTTTCAGAAGTAAATTGACACAATCAATTGATTTAAGTGTTAATTTGAACGATATTTCAAATGAATTAGAAATTGTTTCTTCAATTAAAGATTTAAAAATAGGAGTCTCTAAAAAGAATAAATATTTAACTAATGGGAATACTATAAATAATACTTTTAATTATATATTACCTCAAAATCAGTGGAATGATACAATTATTATAACTGCAACATCGCAAAATTATGGTGTAAAACAATTTTATATTTTTGATGGCAAATTATCAAATTTTGAAATTTATCCAAATCCATGTCAAAATAGTATAACTATTTATTCATTAATGGATTGTGAAATATCATTTTTCACTTTAGATGGTAAAATAGTTCAAAAAACAGATTACAAAGGTTTTTCCTACAAAGAAATGGATGTTAGTTTTTTAGAAGAAGGAATTTATTTAATTCAAATAGAATTTGGGGGGCAAAAAATTAACAAAAAATTAGAAGTAGTTCGGTAAAATAATAAAAGCTACCAAAACGGTAGCTTTTATTATTTGGTAAAGAAATTGTGTTTTATAAACCAAATCCGATATAGTCTTTTTTACCGCTTTTTGTCATTACTTCTAATAAAATTCCTCGGTTACCTGAACTAAGCTTTGTAGTTAATTGTTCAACAGATTCGACAGGATCATTATTTATTTTCGTAATTATCATTCCTTCTTCTACTCCAAGACCTTTTAATTTTCCTGCATTTAATGTTTTTATTTTAACACCATACGCGATGTTTAGTTCTTTTTTTTCTTTATCTGTAAGATTAACAAATACTGCACCTAAAGCACTTGTTTTAGAAACCTCATTTTTATTCATTAATGAAGTTGAACCTTCACTATTTCTGAGAATAACGTCTATCGTTTCTGTAACACCTTTTTTTGTTCTAACAGTCAAAGAAACATTATCCCCAGGACGTCGTTTTCCAATTTCTTCTTGGAGTTCAGCGGATGAATTAACTTCTTTTATTCCAACTTTCAAAATTACGTCTCCATCTTTAACACCTGCTTTATCTGCACTTCCATCTTCGGTAACTTTAGATATAAAAACACCTTTTAATGAAGGTAAATTATGTTTTTCTTTCAATTCTTGGTTTACATCGGATATTTGAACACCTAAGAATCCTCTTTGAACGACTCCGAAGTCAATTAAGTCACGCATAACTTTTTGTACTAAATTGATAGGAATTGCAAAAGAATAACCAGAATAACTACCAGTTGGTGAAGAAATCGCCGAATTAATCCCTATTAATTCACCCTTTGTGTTTACTAAAGCACCACCACTATTTCCTGGATTTACTGCAGCATCTGTTTGAATGAATGATTCAATAGGAACTACATTATTATTGGTTCTGTCGGTTAATAGATTTATATTTCTTGCTTTAGCACTTACAATACCAGCGGTTACTGTGGAAGTAAGATTAAATGGATTTCCAACAGCAAGAACCCATTCACCGACTCTTAAATCGTCACTATTTCCTAAAACAATCGGTTTTAAGTTAGGAGCATTAATTTTAAGAATTGCAACATCTGTTGAGGGGTCTGCACCTATAACAGTTGCCGAATATTTAGAATTATCGTTAAGTATTACTTCAATTTCACTTGCATTATCAATAACATGGTTATTTGTGACAATGTAGCCTTCTGAAGAAACGATTACACCCGATCCAGATCCAGTACCGTATTGTTTAAATTCTCTATTTCCAGAACCTGGACCATTAAAGAACTCAAAAAATGGATCTTGTTGAATGGTTGTTTTAACAACCTTTGTTGTAACGTGAACAACTGAATTAATTGTACTTTCAGAAGCGTCAACAAAATTTTCAGTCATCATTGGATTGGAACCCATGGAAGTAAAATGGGCATTATTGATTCGATTTCCATCAATTACTTCGTCTGATAAAGAAGAATATGGAGTATTGAAACATAAAAATAAACCAAGAGGTAGCATCCCTCCTATTAAACCTAATCCTAAAAATTTAAAATTTGTCTTCATAGTAAATTGTATTTTGATTACAAATTTAACTAAGAAAAAGTATTTTTAGTTTCCTGAAGTTGTTAAGGATTGTTAACCAATCATTAGTATATCCCATTTTCAGGAAACTTACCTTTGTATTGACCGAGTATTTCTTTCAAAGTTTTTATATCTGCATCCACATCTCCAGTTGGTTGAAAAAGAGAATGAAAACCACCAGTTTTTGTTGCGAAATCAATATAAGCAATGTAAATAGGTACATTTGCTTTTTGAGCGATATAATAAAACCCTTTTTTCCAATTAGGATTATATTTACGTGTACCCTCAGGTGTGAAAACCATAAACATGGTTTCGTTATTTTCGAAAAATTCTACGGCTTGTTCAGTAAAACGATTATTCTTTTTACGATCAACAGGTATTCCACCTAATTTTTTTAAAAAATATCCGAAAGGGAAGAAAAATAATTCTTTTTTAATTAAAAATCTTCCTTGGATACCGTATTGCATAAAAGCAATTTTACCAATAATAAAGTCCCAATTAGATGTATGTGGACCAACTACAATTACCGCTTTTTTTATTCCATCCGGAGCATTAGCATCTATTTTCCAGCCCAACAAACTAGCGACAAAAAACAAAAATTTTCCCATATTTCAGTATAATTATTTGCAAAGATACTATCTTTACGTATGCAAACACAATCACGTACAAAAGGACTAATTTTAACAGTAGTTTCCTTATTTTTTATTTGGGGATTATTTTACATATCCTCTTTATTATTAAGAACTTCAGAAAATAATAATCTGAGTTACATTCCTTCCAATTCTGAAGTTACACTTCGTATTGATGGCAAAAAGTTAATAAAAAACACTGCTTATAATGTTTTAGTGGATTCAAAAGATAAAAATGCACTTTCTCAAATCATGAATTTTATTACTAAAGAAGAAGAGAATGGTGAGCAAAAGCGACTTGGTATTAATCTACTTTCTGATATAGGAATATTTGTTCAACCTTATAAAAAAGGGAAATTAATTGGTGTTTTAGTGAATTTAAATTCTTCTACGATGTTTGAACAAAATGCTAAACGTTTTGAAGATGGTAATACAGTTACTGCTCAAAACGGAAGTGTTGGACTTTTCTTAACGAATTTATCGGCAGATCTTATCGCTGAAGATGAGCTTAGAAAATACGGAAATCAAATATTAACAAAAAATGGAGTAAACCCTTTTCTTAATTCCAAGAAAAATAATTTATTAATTGAAATTAAATCTAATGATCAAAAACTAGGGAAAGGTACTATTGAAATTAGCGAGGAAAATAATGCTTTTACAATTGAATCAACAATGAATGCTAAGGAAATGATTTACTCTAATAGTAGTTATTGTTTAAAACCAGCTGGTTTGCATTTGTCTTGCGCAATCTTGCCGGATAATTATATTCCAGCATTTGAACAATTATTTCCAATTTCAAATAAAGATAAATTACCAAAAATTAAAAATATTTCATGGAATTACCAGGGAATGAATATTCAAGAAGGTGGAGATCATAATTTAGGTTTTTATGTTCAACCATTAACGGATATGTTGGTAGAATTTGAAAAGCCTTTTCACTTAAGTCAACACATTGATTATACTGAAAATTTTAAAAAATGGGGAATAAAAACAAGGGAGCGTGAATTAATAATCGGTAAACAAAAATATATCGTTGATTCCTTAAGTCCTACTACTTTTTTTATAGGAATAAATTCTACAAATCTGATAAAAAAGAGTAATCGCTATTTATTAAATATCGAAGGCGATATCAATTCCTTATTAAAAATAAGTGGTTCAGAAAGTATCACTACCTTTGTCGAAATGATATTCCCTGCTTTTTCTTCAAGTAAAGATTTCTTTCAATCTGTTGAAAACACTTCCATACGTGTAACTCAAAAAGGAAAAACTATTCGAATTAAAGGAAAGTTGAATTTCAAAAAAGATAAATTTTCCTATACTGAATGTTTACGTTTTGTGTTAGCTTTAAAGGGGTATTAAACGGATGAACGATATTATTCGATTACTACCCGATCACATTGCAAACCAAATTGCAGCAGGAGAAGTTATTCAACGTCCTGCTTCTGTGATAAAAGAATTGGTAGAAAACGCCATAGATGCAAAGTCGACTTCTATTGATGTTTATGTTAAACATGCAGGCAGAACTTTGATTCAAGTCATTGACAATGGAACTGGTATGTCCGAGCAAGATGCAAGAATGGCTTTTGAAAGACATGCTACCAGTAAGGTAAGCTCGATTGATGATTTGTTTGCATTACAAACTAAAGGTTTTAGAGGAGAAGCACTTGCATCCATTGCTGCTATTGCGCATGTAGAATTAAAAACTCGTAGAGTTGATAATGAACTTGGAATAGCTTTACAAATTGAAGGTAGTAAAATTGTTGATCAATCACAAACTACTTGTAAACCTGGATCTTCATTTGCAATAAAGAATTTGTTTTTTAATGTTCCAGCACGTAGAAATTTTTTAAAAACGGACGTTATTGAATTTAAACATATTGAAGAAGAATTTATTCGTGTAGCAATGGCTCATCCAGAATTGAGTTTTTCCCTTCACCATAATGATTCAGTATGTTATGTATTACCGGAAGGTAATTTACGTAAACGTATCGTAGATATTTTCGGAAAATCATTCAATGATAAATTGGTACCTGTCGAAGAAACTACAGGAATTGTTACGATTTCAGGATTTATTGGTAAACCCGAGTCTGCAAAGAAAACCCGTGGAGAACAATATTTCTTTGTTAATAATCGTTTTTTCAAAGATTTTTATTTTAATCATGCAATCACACAAGCATACGATAATCTTTTAGTACCTAAAACCTATGCTTCTTATTTCTTGTTTTTTGAGGTAGACCCCTCCTCTATTGATGTAAATGTGCATCCTACTAAAACCGAAATAAAATTTGAAGAGGATAAAGAAATCTATGCAATTTTAAAAAGTTCCATTCGACAAGCATTAGGTAAATATAATATTTCACCTAGTTTAGATTTTGAACAAGAAACGAGTTTTGAATTACCTTATGATATGATTGATCGACCTGTTGTCGAACCGAAAATCACAATTAATCCAGATTACAATCCGTTTAAATCGAATTCATTCTCTTCAACTAAATCTGTTTCGTCAGGTATGAGTAATGCAATTAAAAATTCCGGATTTGGAGGTAATACCTATAAAACCGAGGATTGGGACAATTTTTATAATATAGAAGAAATCAAAGAAAGCAAAGATGAATTTCCTACTTTAGACATTGATATTGAAGAGGTTAAAAAGGAATTTATAGTCAAAGGAAATTTAATGATATTTCCTACTAAGAGTGGTTTTTTAGTATTGCATACTACACGAGCACAAGAACGAGTATTATACGATGAAATCATGGCTACCTTTGTATTAAGAGCTTTAAACTCACAGCAATTATTATTTCCGTTACCTGTGAATTGCTCAGCATCAACAAAATTACTTTGGGAAGATAATAAGGTAACTTTAGAACGTATGGGGTATAGTTGGACAACTACGGATGAAGGCATAGAAATTTTGGGTGCTCCTGCAGAATTAAACGATGATTCCATTTTATATACCATTCAAGTGATTTCGGAAAAATTAGCAATGGAAACAATGGATAAATCTGAAATCGCACACGAGATAGCCGTTGGAATTGCTGTAGCGAATGCTTCTAAAAAAGCAACCTGGAACAAAGAGACTGCAAACAATTTGTTTGACACCTTATTTCAATGTGCAGAACATCAATTTACACCACAAGGAAAACGCATTTTATTTACACTAACTACGGAAGAAATTCTAAAAAACTTTTAATATGTTTTCATTTTCGAGTATACCTCAGGTTACCAAAAATATTTTAATTTTAAATGGATTGTTCTATTTAGCGACATTGGTGTTAATGAGTAAAGGCATTGATTTAATTTCTTTATTAGGAGCTCATTATGTGAATTCACCTTTATTTAAACCATTTCAAATTATCACTTATTTTTTCATGCATTCTAACACTGATTTTTTTCATATTCTATTTAATATGTTGATGTTAGTAATGTTTGGTTCTCATTTAGAACGTATATGGGGTCCTAAACGATTTTTCATTTTTTATATTGCTTCTGCTATAGGAGCCTTTGCATTATATAATTTAATAGGAGTATATGAAATTCATGCATTAAAAGTTTCTTTGGGAAGTAACTTAGATATTGAAGTAATCAATAACATAATTAGAGAAAGTCATACAGATCAAGATTTACAGTTACGAATTTCTACTTACTTATCACAACAAGCCGATTACACACATATTAATGTACCTGATTTAATTAAATACATACAAAATTCGTATACACCTATGGTAGGAGCTTCAGGTGCAGTTTTTGGTATTATGGCAGCTTTTGCTTATTTATTTCCAAATACGGAATTAATGTTATTATTCCCTCCAATTCCAGTAAAAGCTAAATATTTAATTTCCGTTTATTTTCTTTACGAATTGTATAAAAGTATCTATATGGTTCAAGGAGATAATGTAGCTCATTTAGCACATGTTGGAGGAGCTGTAACCGGTTTTATTTTAGTTTTTATTTGGAATAAAAATAGAAAAACGTTTTACTGATGGACGATAAGAATATTTTTCAAGAATTAAAACACCGATATCAATTTGGTGGAATGCATGTGAAATTACTTTTTATAAATGCTATCGTATTTGTATTTATTAGTTTTTTGCATGTGTTTTTTCGCTTGTTAGGTTCCCTTGAAATTCAACAATCTTCTTCTATTTTACTGCATGATGTTTTTTCTCTTCAAGCAGATTTTTTAGGTTTGATTACCAAACCTTGGGGGTTGGTAACCAGTATTTTTTCCCATTTTGAGTTTCTTCATTTTTTGTTTAATATGATGTTTTTGTATTTCGCAGGTCAATTATACGAACAACTTTTTGGTGCGAAAAAATTATTAAACATTTATATTCTTGGAGGCATTGTGGGTGGATTATTAGAGATTATTGCGCATGAAATATTTCCTACTTTATCCAATTCTCAAACGATCATTGTTGGGGCATCCGGATCCATTATGGCGATTTTTATGTCGGTTGCGATGTACCGTCCAACAACCAAGATAATGTTGTTTGGTGTATTGCCTGTTTCGATTATGTTATTAGCAGGATTATATTTTGTTTACGACTTATTGAGTTTAGGTATGCCAGATGGGACAGCTCATTTTGCTCATATTGGAGGTGGTATTATTGGAATCCTCACCATTAAAACTATGGATAAGTCATCGAATATATTAACTCGTTTCACTCATTTTACAGATAAGGTATTCCTTTTATTTAAACGTGATTTCTTTTCTAAGAAAACGAAATTTAAAGTAGAACGAGGTGGTCGACCATTAACTGATGAAGAATTCATTGAAAGAAAAAAAGCAAACCAAGCGAGAGTTGATTCTATTTTAGACAAAATATCGAAGTCTGGTTACGAATCACTTACATCCAAAGAAAAAGAATTTTTATTCCAGCAAAGTAATAAAAATGGGTAGTATATTATCTTCCATAGCACGCTTTTCTTCTTTAATGAAGGTGTTAACATTTATTTGTTTAGGTTGTTTACTATTGTCTTACCTCTGCCCTTTTGTTCATCCTTCTGATTTTTGGATTTTACCTTTCTTTGGATTAGCATATCCTGTAATTTTATTGTTTACTTTACTTTTCTTTATTTATTGGTTAATCATGAAATCACGTATGACTTTCGTCGTGATTCTGGTGATGATTTTTGGTGGTAAATTACATTTTAGAACAGTTGCAATGCCTTTTGGTACGGAAGAAAAAAGTGAATCCGATACAGTTTCAACCCTTAAGATTACTAGTTATAATGTTCGTTTGTTTGATTTGTATGAATGGAGTGATGCTGGAAAATACGTAAATCGAAATGCGATATTTAAATACCTTCAAGAGCAAAATTCAGATGTCATTTGTTTTCAAGAATTTTACCAGCAAGACCGACCTACTAAATTCCCTACGAGGGACACGTTAAAAGGATTATTAGAAACACCTTTTTGTCATGAAAAATACAGTCATAAACTAGAAGGAAGACAAAATTTTGGGATAGCTATGTTTTCCAAATATCCTATGATTTCCAGAGGGGATATTGTTTTTGAAGACCCGTTAAATATTGATAATAACTACTGTATTTTTGCAGATATTATTAAAGGAAAAGATACGTTTAGAGTATATAACGTCCATTTACAATCCATAAAATTTAAAAAGGATGAATACCAAGTGTTTAGTGACTCTGTTCACAAAATAAAAGAAAAAAAATCTACGGCACAATTACTTTTAGAAAAGCTTAGAATTGCCTATCCAAAAAGAGCTGAGCAAGCAAGATTAGTAGTTGAACACATGCAACAATCGCCATTTCCTATTATAATTTGCGGCGATTTTAACGATACTCCTATGTCTTATACATATAACATTTTCAATGGTTTATATACAGACGCATTTAGAAATACATCCAGTGGATTGGGTGTCACGTATGCAGGTAAAGTCCCTGCTGGGCGTATCGATTATATTTTCCATTCCAAAAATTTACATTCCTCCAATTTTGTTATTCAAAAAGAAGTTTATTCCGATCATAGAGCAATCACCTGTGAAATTTGGAAATAATATAAAAAGATATGATAATTGAAATAAATCCAGAAAACATTGATTCAAGAGCGATTAATCAAGCAGTTGAAGTACTTAAAAAAGGAGGTTTAGTTATTTTCCCGACAGATAGTGTATATGCTATAGGGTGTGATCTCTACAATAAGAAAGCATTAGATAAATTAGCAAAATTCAAAGATGTCAAATTGAATAAGGCAAATTTTTCTATTATTTGTACTGGTATGAGTGATTTGTCGAAATACGTAAAGCAATTGGATAGATCCATATTTAAACTTTTAAATAATTCATTACCTGGTCCTTTTACATTTATTCTACCAGCAACTCCGGAGATTCCTAAGTTGTTTGATTCAAATCGAAAAGACATAGGTATACGAATTCCAAATAATCCAATTATTATCGAAATTGTAGAGAAATTAGGAAATCCGATTGCAACAACCTCTTTAAAAGATGATACTTCCTTCCTTGAATATCATAATGATCCAGCTGAAATTTACGAACATTTTAATGAAAATGTAGATTTAATAATAGATGGTGGATATGGCAAATTAGACGGAACAACTGTTGTTGATTGTACTTCTGGTGCGCCAGAGATTATTCGTCAAGGATTAGGTGAGTTATAATAATGCACGAGATTTCGATTTCTTATTTAACAGAAAATCAAGAATTAATTAATAAAGTTCAAGATTTTATTTCAGAATGGAATTCTGAAAGTGAGTACATTTTGAGTAAAACATCAGGTTCTACAGGTGTTCCTAAAGTGATTCGTTTACCCAAAAACTTACTTCGATCTTCTGCTCATATGACAGGAGATTATTTTAAGTTTCAAAAAGGACAAGTTATTTTACTTTCACTTTCGATAGATACCATCGGAGGAAAAATGATTGTTATCAGAGCTTTGGAGTATGGTATGAATATTGTCGTTACTGATTTAACGAAAAATCCATTGTTACATTTAGAAACACCAGTATATTTTGCATCATTAGTACCATATCAAGTTCAAGAAATATTAGAAAATACTCCTAAAAAATTCAAACTAATCTCGAATGTTTTAATTGGTGGAGCTCCAATATCCCAAAAAACACTTAAACAATTAAAACATAGTTCAACGAATTTTTTTGAAAGTTTTGGTATGACAGAAACGATGTCTCATATCGCAATTAAAAAAATTTCTTCCAAATATGGTTTGTTTGAGGCCGTTGGTAAAACACATTTTTCAGTACAAAATGAATGTTTGGTGATTCATGCGCCTGATTTAGATATTAAACGTTTACAAACAAATGATGAAATTGAACTACACTCGTCAACGCAATTTGTTTGGTTGGGTAGAAAAGATTTTGTAATTAATTCCGGTGGCTACAAGTTTCATCCAGAGTTAATTGAAAGTAAATTAGAACCGTTATTTACATTTCGTTTTTTTATCCATAAAGAATCGGATGAAAAATTAGGAGAACGAATTATTTTATTGGTGGAACAGGAATACGAAAAACAACTAAAAGAAAAGATTAAAACAATTTTATCTATTAAGTTATCAACGTATGAAATACCAAAGCAGATTTATTTTATCCCTACTTTTATTGAAACAGCATCTGGTAAAATAAATCGTATATCAACCTATTTTTCCTTTAAAAAAGATGAATAATAGACTACGCTATTTAGAAATATTAAATCTACCAAGTAATGCTACTAAAGATGAAATTCGAAAACAGTTTCGTAAGTTCGCAAAAGAATACCATCCAGATAGAAATAGCTCTGAAAATGCGACAGAATTATTTCAATTAATTAAAGAGGCTTATGATTATTTAATTGATGAAAATACATCGATTAAAAGCTTGAATTTTAATGCAACTCCATCTGAGGAAGCAAAACGAATGGAGCGAATACGAAAAGCAAAAGAAAGAATTAAGGCTAAACGTGAGTCAGAAGAAAGGGTTCGAAAAGTTACTTATCAAAGGTTAACTTCTGGCTTTCAGTGGAAAATATTTAGTGTTTTAAGTTATTTATCTTTATTTACTGCAATCATTCTATTGATTGAGCCTTATTTACCAAATCATTTAGAAAAACAGATTGTAAAAGCTTATTCAAATCAGTATAATGGATTTAAACAAGATGAAGTGTTTTTAATAAAAACCACGAAAGATTTAAGCTTGTTTTGTTCTCAAACCCTTCACGAAAAATTATTTTTGAATGATACAATATTTATACAACGTTCTTTTATTTTTCATAATCCTACAAAAATTTTTCATCGATCTAAACTTGGTATTACCTCACATTCCATCGATTTTTCAGTAATAAATCTATTTCCATTGATTTCCATTTTGTTCGCTATCCCCTTTTTTGTAAAAAGAAGAAGAAAGCTTAATTCTAATTATATTTTTACGTATAAATTTTCGTATTATATATTGGAAAGTCTATTTCTTTACTTTCTATTTTCACAAGATAGATGGTTTCATTTACTCTTTCTTGGCTTTTTGTAGATTCAATAACAATATGTCTATGAATTTCATTTTCTTCCTTGAAAACACGGAGAAAATTATTAAATTAGCAGATTAATATCGTATTGAATTTTTCTTATTCTGATAATTTAACACTTTACGAATCAATAAATTGATAAATACATTTAAATGAAAACAGCTTTTATTACGGGTGTAACTGGACAAGATGGTGCTTATCTAAGTGAATTTTTATTAAAAAAAGGATACACAGTTCATGGATTGAAACGTCGTACATCTTTATTTAATACGGATAGAATTGATCATTTGTACCAAGATCCTCATTTAGAAAATAAGAATTTCATTCTTCATTATGGAGATATGACAGATAGTACGAATCTTATCCGTTTAATTCAGGAAATTCAACCGGATGAAATTTATAATTTGGCAGCCATGAGCCATGTTGCTGTTTCTTTTGAAACACCTGAATATACAGGTAATGCTGACGGTTTGGGTACCTTGAGGATTTTGGATGCTGTTCGTTTATTAGGTTTAGTAAAGAAAACAAGAATTTATCAAGCTTCAACCTCTGAGTTGTATGGTAAAGTACAAGAGGTTCCTCAAACAGAAAAAACACCTTTTTACCCTCGCAGTCCTTATGCTGTAGCAAAAATGTATGCGTTTTGGATTACAGTTAATTATCGTGAGGCATATGGAATGTATGCTTGTAATGGAATCTTATTTAACCATGAATCACCAATTCGTGGAGAGACTTTCGTAACACGTAAAATTACACGAGCAGCTTCTCGTATTGCATTAGGATTACAGGATAAATTTTATTTAGGTAACTTAGATGCGCAACGTGATTGGGGGCATGCAAAAGATTATGTTCGAATGATGTGGATGATTCTTCAAGCGGATCAACCTGAAGATTGGGTAATTGCAACAAATAAAACCACACCAGTTAGAGAATTTGTTCGAATGGCATTTAATGAAGTTGGAATTGAATTAGAATTTAGAGGGATTGGTGTGGATGAAAAAGCATTTGTGAAAGCGTGTAATAATCCTGATTTTCAAATAGAAATAGGAAAAGAAGTATTGGCAGTTGACCCGAAATATTTTAGACCTACAGAAGTTGATTTATTAATTGGGGATGCAACTAAAGCAAGAGAAAAATTGGGATGGATTCCTGAATACGATCTAAGTGATTTAGTAAAAGACATGATGAAAAGTGATGTTCGATTGATGCAAAAAGATCAATATTTGAAAGATGGTAACTTCAACACTTACAATTATTTCGAATAAGAAATGAATAAAAATAGTAAGATTTATATTGCTGGACACAATGGAATGGTTGGTTCTGCTATTTGGAGAAATTTAATAGAAAAAGGTTATACCAATTTATTAGGTAAATCCTCCAAAGAACTAGATTTAAGAAATCAACAAGCAGTTATTGATTTTTTTGAGAATCAAAAGCCAGACATTGTTATCGATGCTGCAGCTCGTGTTGGTGGGATTTTAGCTAATAATGATTTTCCATATCAGTTTTTAATGGAAAATATGCAAATTCAAAACAACATTATTGATGCTTCATTAAAGTCTGATGTTCAAAAGTTTATTTTCTTAGGAAGTTCTTGTATTTATCCTAAGTTAGCTCCACAACCTTTGAAAGAGGAATATTTATTAACGGATTCTTTGGAACCAACTAATGAATGGTATGCTATCGCAAAGATTACTGGGGTTAAAGCTTGTGAAGCAATTCGAAAACAATATAATAAAGATTATTTCAGTTTGATGCCTACTAATTTATATGGCACAAAAGATAATTTTGATTTACATACTTCTCATGTTTTGCCTGCCATGATTCGTAAGTTTCATGAAGCCAAGGAAAATGGCAATACATCCGTAACTCTTTGGGGCTCCGGTACACCTAAAAGAGAATTTTTACATGTGGATGACTTAGCGGAAGCAGTTGTCTTTACACTTGAAAATAACTTGTCTGATAATTTATATAATGTTGGTAAAGGAGAAGATTTATCCATTAAAGAACTTGCTGAACTCATACAAAAGATTGTTGGTCATACTGGTGAAATTATCTGGGATAACACTAAACCAGACGGAACTCCAAGAAAATTAATGGATGTATCTAAAATGACCGAGGCAGGCTGGAAAGCTAAAATTGAGTTAGAAAATGGGATTAAAGATACTTATCAGTGGTTTCTTAATAATGTTAATGATTTTAAAGAAGTAAAACTATGATAAAAAATAAAGTAGTTTTAGTTACTGGCGGAGCAGGTTTTATTGGTTCAAATCTTTGTGAATCACTTTTACAGAATAAGAATATTGTTCGATGTTTAGATAATTTATCAACAGGAAAAAAAGAAAATATTGAACACTTATTAACAAATTCAAACTTTATTTTTATTGAAGGTGATATTCGTGATTTAGAAACATGTAGAAAAGCGGTGGATAATGTAGAATTTGTTTTTCATCAAGCCGCATTAGGCTCAGTTCCAAGATCAATAAATGACCCTATCACTACAAACGACGTTAATATCAACGGTTTTTTAAATATGCTTGTTGCTTCTAGAGACGCTGAAGTAAAACGATTTATTTTTGCTGCGAGTTCTTCGACTTACGGTGACTCTACTTCTTTACCAAAAGTCGAAGATGTTATAGGCAAACCTCTTTCCCCATATGCAATTACAAAATATGTAAATGAATTATATGCTGAAGTTTTTTATAAAACCTATGGTTTAGAGACGATTGGCTTGAGGTATTTTAACGTCTATGGTAGAAAACAAGATCCAAATGGGGCTTATGCAGCTGTAATTCCAAAATTTACGCAATTATTAATGGATTTAGAATCACCTACTATTAATGGGGATGGTACTAATTCTAGAGATTTTACCTATGTTGATAATGTGATTCAAATGAATTACCTTGCTGCAAAAACAAAAAATAAACTTGCAATTGGACAAGTGTTTAATACAGCTGTTGGTGATCGAACAAATTTGATTCAACTAACTACCTTGTTAAAGGAGTATTTATCCTATTATAACCCGAAAATTAAAGATGTTCCTATTCTTCATGGACCTGAGAGAAAAGGAGATATCCCTCACTCCCATGCTTCAATTGAAAAAGCACAAAAATTTTTAGGATATAAACCAAGCCATAACTTAAAAAAAGGTTTAAAAGAAGCTGTACAGTGGTATTGGAATTATTTTAATGTATTATAATTTACAACATGAATATTTTAAATTTAATTGGCCGAGAGAAAGAATTGTTTTTTGAAGATATTCAAAATAATCAAACAGAGCTTTCAACTATTGTTCAAAAATCGACTTTTTTAGTTATTGGAGGTGCAGGTTCTATTGGTCAAGCGGTTACAAAAGAAATTTTTAAACGTAATCCAAAAAAACTTCATGTTGTAGATATATCTGAAAATAATTTAGTAGAACTTGTAAGAGATATTCGAAGTTCTTATGGCTATATCGATGGTGATTTTCAAACTTTTGCATTAGATATTGGATCATGGGAATATGATGCTTTTATAAAAAATGATGGAAAATTCGATTACGTATTAAATTTATCAGCGTTAAAACACGTTCGAAGTGAGAAAGATCCTTTTACACTTATGCGAATGATTGAAGTTAACGTACTTAATACGATTAAAACGATAGATCAGTCTATTGAAAAAGGGACTAAAAAATATTTCTGTGTTTCTACAGATAAAGCTGCAAATCCTGTAAATATGATGGGAGCTTCCAAGAAAATAATGGAATTATTTTTGATGGAGAAAAGCAATCAAATTGACATTTCAACTGCTAGATTTGCAAATGTTGCATTTTCAGATGGTTCGCTTTTACATGGATTCAACCAACGCATAGAAAAAAGACAACCTATTGTTGCGCCAAATGATATTAAAAGGTATTTTGTTACCCCACAAGAATCTGGAGAACTTTGTTTAATGAGTTGTATTTTTGGTGAAAATGGAGATATATTTTTCCCTAAATTAAGTGAAAATTTACATCTTGTAACTTTTGCAGAGATAGCAGAAAAATATTTAAAAGCTTTAAATATTACTCCCAAAATTTGTATTGACGAAGATGAAGCAAGAAGTATTGCCAAAAATCTTACCACTACAAGTGCATGGCCTTGTTTATTTGTATCTTCTGATACAACTGGAGAAAAAGATTTTGAAGAATTTTTTACAAAAAATGAAACTTTAGATTTAATTAAGTTTAATAATTTAGGTATTATTAAAAATCATAATCGTGACGTAAATAATGATCAATTAATTCATTTTTTAAACACGATAAATGAGTATAAGTCTAATTTATCATGGACTAAAGAAGAGATCGTATCTCTATTCCATTCTATGATTCCAGATTTTGGGCATAAAGAAACAGGTAAATATTTAGACTCAAAAATGTAATAGTATGCTGCGTTTTGAAAAGGAAATAAATTTTATCAAAAATCATTTTGGAAATAAGGATTTTACGCCTTTGCATGAGCCTTGTTTTTCAGGAAATGAAAAAAAATACGTTTTAGAAACAATCGATTCAACTTTTGTTTCTTCAGTAGGAAAATTTGTTGATTTATTTGAAGATAAAATTAAAGCGTACACTGGAGCTAAGCATGCAATTGCTGTTGTGAATGGTACTTCTGCTTTACATATGAGTTTATTACTTGCTGGTGTTGAGCGAAATGACCTTGTAATTACTCAATCTCTGAGTTTTGTAGCAACATGTAATGCAATTTCTTATTTAGGTGCCGAACCAGCATTCGTTGATGTTGACACCAAAACTTTAGGTTTATCTGTTGAAGCACTCGAAGACTTTCTGACTGAAGTCGAATTGAAAAATGGGAAACCTTTTCACATCCCAACTGGAAAAAAAATCGGTGCTTGTGTTCCTATGCATACTTTTGGTTTCCCTGTAGAAATTGATAAAATAATTCAACTATGTGAAGTATTTCATATTCCAGTAATTGAAGATGCAGCCGAATCCTTGGGTTCAACTTACAATGAGAAGCATACAGGTACTTTCGGTTTATTTGGGACGTATAGTTTTAATGGAAATAAAACTATTACTTGTGGTGGTGGTGGTATAATTGTAACAAATGACGATAAACTTGGTTTATTAGCAAAACATATTACAACACAAGCAAAAATTCCACATCGATGGGAATATAAACATGATTATATTGGTTACAATTATAGATGTCCTAATTTAAATGCTGCCTTAGCATGTGCGCAAATTGAACAGTTAGAAGATTTTATATTAAAGAAAAGAAATACGTCTAAAGTTTATAATGAGTATTTTAACAGTAATGAAAATATTGAATTTATTATAGAACCAGATAATTCTAGATCTAATTATTGGTTGAATTCAATTTTACTAAAAAGTAAGGAAGATAGAGATCAATTCTTGACGGAAACGAATGATAATGGCGTTATGACAAGACCAGTTTGGGGTTTACTAAATAAAAATATAATGTTTGAAAAATGTTACAAAAAATCATTAGTAAATAGTGAATGGATTGAATCTCGTTTAGTTAATATTCCAAGTAGTGTTATTTTGTAACTTATATGAGAACTAAAATTATTTTAATTGGATATTCTGGTCATTCAATTGTTGTTGCTGACGTAATAAATTCACATTCGAATTTTGAAATTATTGGTTATATTGACAAAGAGGAAAAAGAAAATAACCCTTTAGGAATAAAATATTTAGGAGGAGATGATCAAATTAAAGAAATAGAAAACACGCTCTATTTCCCTGCAATTGGAGATAATTTCACCAGAAAAAGAATTATTGAATTATTAAATTCAATGAATTTAAATTCTTTCTCAGTCACATCACTTTATAGTAATGTTTCCATCAAATCTACTTATAAAGATTATTGTTTTTTGGCGAGAAATTCAATAGTGAATACCCTATCGACTATTGGTAATGGATGTATAATTAATACTGGAGCAATAGTGGAACATGAATCTATTGTATCTGATTATGCACATATTGGACCTGGAGCAGTTTTGTGTGGTGATGTACATATTGGAGAGTGTACTTTTGTTGGTGCAAATTCAGTCATAAAACAAGGTGTAAGAATTGGAGACAATGTAGTTATTGGAGCTGGAGCTGTAGTAATTGAAGATGTTCCAAATAATGAAATTTGGGCGGGAAATCCTGCTAAAAGAATAAAATCTAACACAGCTCGAATAGAACATGAGATTTCTTCAATCTCTATTTTAACAACTGCTGATTATTTGCATTGGAATGAATTAATAACGATGTTACCAAGTAATAAACAAGACATTTATTTCACTCCAAATTACCATAAAATACAAGAAATTAATCATTTTGGAAAGGCTGAGTGTTTTGTATTTAAAAAAGGAAATGAATTTGTTTTATTTCCTTATTTGAAAAATGTAATAGCTTCAAAGTTTGAATTAAATAAGACATATTACGATATTGAAAGTGTTTATGGTTATTCAGGACCAATATCTAATTCAAATAATAAAAAATTAATTCATGAGTTTAATAATGCATTTGAGAAATACTGTATTCAAAATAATATTGTTTGTGGGTTTACAAGATTTCATTCTTTGATTAATACGGAGGAAGATAATTTATACTCCGAGAATAAAATATTTGATAGACAAACAGTTTGGGTTGACACGGATCAGAGTATATATGATATATGGGACAATGAAATTTCATCAAAAAATAGAAATATCATTCGTAAAGCGAAACAAAATAAATGTAGGATTCAAATATTGTCTAATCCTTCGGATCAAGAAATAGTAACTTTTGTAGAGACTTATCATAACACGATGAAAAGTGTAAATGCGGATGATTATTACTTTTTTTCCTTTGAATATATAAAAAACTCATTTAAATTATTAAATAAGAACACCTATTTGTTTAATGTCTTAAATGAAAATGGTCAAATAATGTGTACATCCATGTTCTTTCATTATAAAGATTATTTTCATTATCATTTATCTGCCAGGACTGAGTTTGCTGATAATACATCAAATAATTTTTTACTCTATAAAGCAGTACAATTTGCTCAAAATTTAAATGCAAAATATTTTCATTTAGGTGGAGGACGTTCAAAGGATGAAAATGATAGTTTATTTAAATTTAAAAGTAGTTTTTCAAACCAAAGATCTAATTTTTATATAGGAAAAAAAATATATCTACCTGTTATTTATAACGAGATCATTCAGAAATGGAGTAGTGAAAATCCTGACAAATCTGAGCAATTAAAAAATATATTATTAAGATATAAATTCTAATGAAGATAACTGATAAAATACAATCCATTACGATACAACCATCAACTACATTAATTGATGCGTTAAAAAAAATGGATAGTAATGAATGTAAATCTCTTTTGGTAACATCTACAGAAAATCAATTCGTCGGAGTTTTAAGTATCGGTGATATCCAACGTGCAATACTTGCCGGTACTTCTCTTGAAAATGAGATAAATGAGATATTACGTAAAAATCCGACCATTGGTACAATAGATTTGAGTGAAAATCAAGTAAAAGAAATAATGATTCAAAGTAGAATTGAATTTCTACCAATTGTTGATCTTAAAAATGAAATAAGTACCATTTATTTTTGGGATGATTTATTTACATTAAAAAAACTACCACCAAAAAACAAATTTAATTTACCCATTGTAATAATGGCGGGTGGATTTGGAACACGTTTAAAACCTCTCACCAATGTTTTGCCTAAACCTTTAATTCCAATAGGTGAAACCACCATGTTGGAAGAAATATTTAGTCGATTTAATCATTACGGATGTGATGACTTTTATATTTCAGTAAACTACAAAGCAGAATTAATTAAATATTATTTACAAAGTCAAAATTTACCCTATAATCTTTCCTATTTCCAAGAAGATAAACCAATGGGTACAGCTGGAAGTTTATCTCTGTTAAAAGGTAAATTAACAAAAACGTTTATAGTGCACAATTGTGACATATTAATCGATCAAGATTATTCTGAAATAATTGATTATCATACAGCTAATCAATTTGAAATTACTTTAGTCGCTGTATTAAAATCCTATTCCATTCCTTATGGAACCATTGAAACAGGAATGAATGGTGAGTTGGTTTCATTACAAGAGAAACCTGAAATGACTTTTCAAATCAACAGTGGAATGTACATTTTAGAGCCGCATCTCATGGATGAAATACCTCAAGATGAATTCTTTCACATTACTCATTTAATTGAACAAGTGAAAAATAGAGGTGGGAAAGTTGGGGTCTTCCCTATTTCTGAAAATTCTTGGAAAGACATAGGTAACTGGGATGAGTATCTTGCTAATTTTCAACAGTAAACTAAGAGAATTTGATAAACAAAGCTAATATATTATTAAAAAAAATAGCAGAAAGTAAATTTTCTAAAGATACTATTTGGTTGATAGGTTCACAGGGCGTATTAGTAGTCTCGGGATTATTAGTTAATTTACTTATTGGAAAAGAACTTGGTTCAAGTGAACTTGGAATTTTCAATCAAGTATTAGGATATTATGCTATATTATCCACGATCTTCTCACTTGGTCTAAATAATTCAATCATTAAAAAGATTTCTTCATTATCTCAAGACCAATATAGGATTCAAAAAGAAAAGCAATTACTTAGTTCTAACTTTTTTTTAACATTCCTTTTTTCTACAATACTTACTGGTTTAACAATAATGGTTATCTATAATTGGCCTCAAATTATTAGTTCAAAAGAATTAGCGAATGCATTAATAATCCCCTTATTATCTCTTCCCTTCTTTAATTTGAATAAAAATTTCATGGCTTATTATTCAGGTAAAAGAATGCAGAAACAATTTTCTTTTGTTCGTAGTTTGAGGTGGGTTTTAATTATTGGTTTTATTAGTATTTGTATTTCGCTTAAACTTGATGAAAAAACAATTCTATATTCTTTTCTATTCTCTGAGATTATTTTAGTAGTTTATAGTTCTATACAACTTAGAAAATTATTCACTTTAAATTTTAATAAAGAAATACTTAAAGATAATTTCAGCTTTGGATTTAAAAGCTTTTCAGCAGAATTATTTGCGATTTTTAATGATAAATTTGATATCCTAATAATTGGATATTTTTTAACAAATTCAGAAGTTGGGATTTATAGCTTCTATATATTCTTTGCAAAATCTCTTTACATTTTTCCTGGAATACTTCAACAAAATATTAACCCTATCATTTCCAAATATCATAGTGAAAATAACTTAATAGAACTTCAAAATAAATTTAATAGGATACGTAAAGTAAATCTATTAGTTCTTTTAATACAATCTATTGCTGTGATTATTATGTATTTAATTATAGTACATTATTTCAAAGCGGATTTCAAAAATAGTTTACATCTTTTGGTTATTTCAATGATTGGAATTTTTCCTTCCGCACTTATATCTTGGAGTGGTGCTATATTAGTAATGATAGGTAAATTGAAAGAAAATGTGATTCGTACATTTTCAATTATGGCAATTTCATTAAGCTTAACAGTTATTTTTTCTTACTTTTACGGACTTTTAGGTGCTACTTTAGCTGTTTCTATTAGTTCTTTTTTAAGTTTTATAATGATGAATTCTTTCGTCCGAAGATTAGTAGGTTTAAAAATTGTTTAATGATGAAGGTATTAATATTTGCGCGATCTAACAGTCCTTTTAAGACAGTTAGAAGAGATCATGATTACATCATTTCTAATTTAATTAGTAGTGGTTATTCTGTTGATATATATGATCCAAAGCAACGAATATTAATGGATCTTGACGCTAAGAAAATTCACTCATATAATCTCTTTCCAGTTTTTTTTTATAAACTTAAAATTAATATTTTTCTAAATTTTTTGAGTTTAATCTATTTCTGTATTAAAAACAAAAAGAAATACAATGTTGTTCAAATCAACTATTTAAGAGAAGAATATTTAGTCATTCCACAATTGATAAATAACCTCAGTGATAAATTAGTCATTTGTCTTTTTGGTTCAGATATCAATCAAAGAACATTTATTAAAAATAAGTTCACTAAGATTTACGATAAAGCGGATGCAATTATCGCTTCTTCATTGAACTTTGCCAAAACAGCAAATAGTTATGTAAAAAATGATGTCATTTTAGATAAATTACATGTATTATTGCTTCCACAGGATCATTTTAAATTTTACCGCGATTTTACATTTGAAAATAAGAAAGAAAGTAAAAAAAAGCTGAATTATCCTTTAGATAAAATTATTGTTGTCCTTGGTACAAATTCAACTGAAAATGAACAACATGAAAAAATGTTTGAAGAGGTAAAAAAAATCCCTGATATTTCAAGGTTTCATTTTGTGATTAATCTTTCTAATCATCTAAATACCGTTTTAGATCGTGAAAGAAAAATCGAAGAATTGTTAAAAACAGAATTTAAGACAATTTCCTATTCTATAAATATTAGATTCTTATCTTATGAAGAAATGGCACTTCTAAGACATGCAACGGATATTTTCGTTAATATGCGAAAAATTGACCAACTTGCACTATCTCTAATGGAAAGCAATTTAGGATTTGCAAATGTTATTACCGGTAAATGGTTACCATATAATGATTATACTTCAGATGTTAAGACCACATTAATTAATTCGATTGATGAACTTTCGAGTGCAATAAATACAATCGCTAACTCTTTACAAACAGAAGACAATTTACTTACATTAAATCAAAATAGAATGAAAGTAATTGAAAAGTACGATAACAATGTTATTAATGATTGGTTAAATTTTTACAAAAAATTGAACATTGAAAACTAAAATTCCTACGATTATTAAGCTAACATTTATTGTAATTTTTTTAAATACAGTAATTGAATCCTTTCTTTTGTTTACAGAAGATAGAACTCTAATTATATCTGTTCAGTTGCTGTTAAATGGTATTTTATTCTATCGTTTTTTCATTTTATCGAGAACAAATATTCAAAAACCTAAACTCTCAGTTTTAACATTTACCATAATAATTTATTTTATCGTTCTATCTTTATTTAGTTCGAATATGATAGTGACTTTTAACTATTTAATTAAATTTTTAATCCCATTTTTTTATCTTTTAATCGGGTATAGTATATTAAATAAACCAGACTATATTGGTTATTTTATAAGAAAATCGTGGTTTTTTTTGGCTTATTTTTCAATTTATATCATTATAGTAAATGTTTTAGGGATAGGTGAATCCTTTTATAAAGGAGGAATTAAAATGGGATATTATTCATTAAACGGTATTTATGTTCCAACTTTTTCTATTATAGTTATAATTTATAATTTGAAAATGATAAAAAGTAAAATTGAACGTTATTTTTCAATATTATTCTCTATCACATCAATTATCATATTAATCCTTCTTCTTAAAAGAACTCTTGTTATACTAATTTTTGTATCCTTTATTTTTTATTTTTTTAAAAAAATCAGTCTTATTCGAATTTTACGTATTACATTATTTTCTATTTTATTTTTAGTGGTTTTTTCCAATTTCTCTTATCTCTTGGAAGATAGTATTGCATCTCGAAAAGGAAGGTTTGACAAAGAATACGATGTTACTAACGAAGGACGTTTTGTGGAAAATATTAAGGTATATGCTTTAATGAAAGATTCCCCACTTAAATTGTTATTTGGAACAGGAGAAGTTTTCAATGACAGAATGTTTTTGAGTAAATCGTTTGACGTAGATCGCGAGGCACATAATTCCTACATTCGAATTTTTTGGAATGGAGGGTTTGTTGGACTATTATTATTTTTGTCTTTTTATTATAAGCAATTTACTGAAATTTTAAAAAATTTCTACACTGCCAAGAAACTTAATAATTTTTATTTATTAAACTTATTTTATTTTGGATGTATTTTTATTTTACTTCGATTTTTCAATGATTTTAGCTCAGGTATAACCTATTTGGGGTATAATGCCTTTTCTTATCTACTCATAGGTAGTATTTTAAGGATAGGAAAAGAATATAAGGTTCAAATAGCTACTAATAAAACTAATACCAAATAAAAATGCTACAATTCCAAAATAAAAAAATAGCAAAAAATGATTGGGATAAATTTTTACAAACTAATCCATACGCCAGTCCATTGCAATCCTTTGATTTTTTAGAATTTATAAATAAAACTAAGAATTATGAAGCGATTAGTTTCAGTTGTAGTGAAAGTAATCAACTGAAAGCAATTTGTTTAGTTACTATAGTCAAAGAAAGTGGACTAAAAGGTTTTTTTTCAAGAAGAGCAATAATATATGGAGGTCCATTACTTTCCGACCATACTGAAATCAATACACAACTTTTAAAATATGTTGTGAAAGAATTAAAAAACAAAGTCATTTATATTGAGATTCGAAACTTTTTTGATTATTCCAATCAAATTTCAACTTTTACTAAAACAAATTGGGATTTCGTTCCTTACTTAAATGTACAACTTGTATTAAAAGACGCAACTTCGGAACAAATTTTGTCAGGTATGAATAGTACCCGAAGAAGACAAATAAAACAAAGTTTAAAAGAAGGTGCATCGTATTGTGAAGCATCAACTGAAGAAGAAATAAAACAACTTTATGAAATATTAAAAGATTTATATAACACACGAGTGAAATTACCTCTGCCAGATTTAGATTATTTTATCAATTTGTTTAATTCTCCAGTTGGTAAAGTATTTATCGTTAAACATAATAATTTATTAGTCGGAGGTGCATTCTGTATGTATTATGAAAATCAATCAATCTATTCTTTATATTACTGTGGATTAAGGGATTATGATAAAAGGGTTTATCCGACTCATTTAGCACTTCTTGGTGCAATTGAATTTGGAATTAACAATAAATTAAAAAGCATAGATTTTATGGGGGCTGGTAAACCTGGTGAAGAATATGGTGTACGCGTATATAAACAAGGATTTGGAGGTGAATTAGTTGAACATGGAAGATTTCTAAAAATTACAAAACCATTTCTTTTCAATTTAGGTAAATTTGCACTCAATCAATTAAAAAGATTCAAAAAATGAGGATATTAATCGATATTGGTCATCCTGGACATGTTCATTTATTCAAACATTTTGCACATGAAATGATAAAATCTAATCATGAAGTTTTATTTACTGTTCGGGATAAAGAATTTGAAGTGAAACTATTGGAACATGAAAAATTTAATTTCATAAATTTCGGAAAACACTACAAATCAAAAATTGGTAAAGTTTTTGGTTTAGCTAAATTTTCATTTTTATCCTATAAAACAAGTCTGAAATTTAAACCTGACATCTATTTAAGTCATGGGTCTATGTACAATGCAATAGCATCATATTTTTATCGAAAACCACATATTGCATTTGAAGACACTGGAAATATCGAACAAGTAAGATTATACAAACCATTTACAGAAACAATATTAACATCTACCACTTTTAAAGAAAATTATGGTTCAAAACAACTTAGGTATCGTGGGTGTCACGAATTAGCTTACCTTCACCCTAATTATTTTACACCAAATGATTCTATCTTTAATAAACTTGGACTGAAATTAAATGATTCTTATTTTATTCTAAGATTCGTTTCTTGGAATGCGACACATGACGTTGGGCAAAAAGGACTAACATTAACGCAAAAAAGAGAATTAATTGAGTTATTAAACAGATTTGGAAAAGTATTTATTTCATCTGAAGGAGATCTACCAGCAGAATTTAATCAATACCAAATAAAAATAAATCCTGAAGATATGCATGATGCCTTGGCTTGTGCGAAATTATTTATTGGTGAAGGTGCTACTATGGCTTCCGAATGTGCAGTACTCGGTACACCAGCAGTTTACGTTAATACAATGGAAGCAGGATCCATAGATGAACAAGAAGAAATCGGCTTACTATACCATTATAGAAATGGAAATGGTGTTGTAGAAAAAGTCAAAACTCTACTAGAGGATAAAGATCTGAATGTAAATGCTCGATTAAAATCAACCAAATTTATTGAAGCTAACATAAATGTTACCAAGTTTTTAATCTGGTTTATTAATAATTACCCAGATAGTAGAACAAATTATACTATTTCCAATAATCAATATTAAATCTAAAATGAGAGATTTTACTTTTAAAACTTATAAAAAACTATTAGAACAAATTTTAGCGAGTGGCTATGATATTCAGCGTTTTGATGATTTTATTCTTTCACCAAAAGACAAAGTTGTGATTCTCAGACACGATTCCGATATATGGCCAAACAATGATTTAATAATGAGTGAGGTAGAGAATACTTTAAATGTAAAATCAACTTACTATTTTAGAGTACCTGAAACCTTTAATGCTCTAATAATTAAAAAAATAAATAATAGTGGTCATGAAATTGGTTACCATTATGAGGAATTGGCTAGACATAACGGAGATTATGAAGTTGCTATAAAAAGTTTCGAAGAAAAATTAAATCAATTAAATTCAATCGCAAAAATAACAACTTTTGTACGTCATGGTAGACCCTTATCAAAAGTTGAAAGTTTAGATCTTTGGAAAAAATACGACTATAAAAAATACGGTTTAATTGGCGAACCTTATTTGGATGTAGATTATAATAAAGTGTTGTATTTAACTGATAATGGAAATAAATGGAATTCAAATAAAACTAATATTCGAGATAAAGTTAATGTTGATAACAATTTTGACATAAATTCTACTTTTGATTTAATACAACATTTTAAAAATGGATTACTACCAAATCAAATTATTTTAAATATCCATCCTGCAAGATGGAATAATAATTACATTATTTGGACGTATCGTTTTTTCCTTCAAAAAACAAAGAATATTGCCAAGATATTACTAAATATGATACGAAATAAAAAATGAGTAAATTGAAAAAAAAATATTGTATTTTAACCAACGATGTTGAATTGACATCTTTAGTAAATCATAATTTAAATTTACAAACTGCAGATAAAGTGTACGATCAAGGGATGCGTTCACTTTTAAAATTATATAAAAAATATGGTGTAAAATCAACTTTTTTCTATACCGCTGACATTGCTATTTACAACAATGATATTGTAAAAATGATTCTTGAGGATGGTCATGAAGTAGCCTCTCATGGTTGGGTACATGAATCTGATCAAGCCTTTGATGTGTTAAGTTTAGAAGACCAAATCGACCACCTAAAAAAATCGAAAGAAGTTTTGGAACAAATATCTGGTCAAGAAGTAATATCTTTTAGAGCACCTGCTCTTCGTATTAATGAAGATACTAACACAGCGTTGACAGAAAATGGATTTCTCGTTGATTCTTCAGTATCTCCACAACGTCTAGATATGTTTTTATCTTTTGGAGGGCTAAAAAAATTGAGTTGGGTTTTTGCCCCAAGATTACCATATCTGTCAGATTCTAAAAAATTATGGAAAAAGGGTAAAGGATCCATATACGAGATTCCAATCTCAGCTTTTGGAATCCCTTACATAGGTACCTTATTAAGAATAACACCTATTCTTACAAGATTAACAAGGTATTTATTACATTTCGAAAATAAATTCAATCATAAACCTATTGTGTTCTTAACACATCCAAATGAATTTATTAATGAAGAAAAAACGGCTGAAAAAATTAAAAAAAGAACTAAAAACCCAATAAAATATTTTATTGGAGATGTATTACGTCACAAAGTAAAACTTAAAAATTTAGGGGATGATGCAATTCCGTTGTATGAAAAAGAAATAGCTTTTTTTCATAAAAAAGGATATGAATTCATTACATGTAAAGAGTATTATAAATTATCATTAAAAAATTAATATATGCCAGCAAATGAAGTTTTAGAATACTATGGTTATAAAGGATTTATTGGAAAAATTCAATATTCAATTAAATTTATTAATCGATTCATTTTAGACAAAATCGCTTTTTTTTGTTTTGTCAAATCATGGAGAACCAAAATTCACAGAATGAGAGGAGTCAACATCGGTAAAGATGTGTATATAGGTCATGAAGTTATGTTTGACAGAGTATTTACAGATCATATTTATATTGGAGATCATAGCTCTGTTGGTGATAGAACAATTATTACAGCGCATGCCAATATTCCTTCAGACACCATTTTAAAAAAATTATATCCAAGACAAATTAAGAAAACAATCATTGGTAAAGGAGTTTGGATAATGCCAAATGTTGTTATTATTCCCGGTGTTACAATAGGTGATGAATCAGTAATCGCTACAGGTTCTGTTGTAACTAAAGATGTACCTCCAAGAACATTGGTAGGTGGTGTTCCTGCTAAAGTATTGAAAGATCTATCAAAAGATTTAGATATACTATAATTATAAATTTTAAAATGAAACTATTAATTATTCTAATATTTATTTCAAATTCTATCTTTTCACAAATTAATAGTGATTCAATTAAGTATTGGCAGGATCAATTTGATATAAGAGCTAAATCTGAAGCTGAAAATTTTTATAATGCTGCACTTAACAGAAGTAATAGTAAATATTCTAATGATTACTATGAATTAGCTTATTCTATTGATGCTTTGACAAATATGTACTTAGCAACAAAAAATACTAATTATCTAGATTCTTCATTAACATATTCATTAAATGTTATATCTAAAGCTACAGTTATAGGAGAATTCAAATCTTGGTATAGTAATGATATAATATCAATCAACAATTTAGAAATTGAACAATTTTATATTTGTCAGTTTAATAGAAATAATCCATTAAATGATAACGGATTTAATGGATTTAATAATTCTTGTTTTTTACATTCAAATTTTAAAAAATCTGATATACTTTTTTTTCAATCTAAAAGTGATGATAAAAAACATTTATTCATTAATGATAATAAATTTAAAATATATCCAAATCCAACACAAAATATTTTAAAAATTGATTACTTAACAGATAATATTCCGGAATTAATTACAATTTCAAATTTGACAGGTCAAATACTTTTAATTTCAAAAAATAAAAGTGAAATTGATCTAACTGAATTAAATACAGGATACTACCTTATAAAAATTTATTGTGATTTCTATATTGAAGAACATTATATAGTAAAATATTGATTAATAAATAACTATCTTTGTTTAGATGAAAACTTTGATATCAGATAAAATTGGTGAAGATGCTTATAGATATTTATCTTCTTTTACCGATTTAAATAATAGCGAAACGTTAGTTATATCAACAACTAATTCATTTAATATTATTAATGCCACAGCTAAATTTAACACTATAGTCAACTTTACAAAAGTAAATAACCTACGATATATAAACCGTTTTTTTATTGATGTTAATTCAAAACTTGAATTTGATGGTTTATATATTGGGTTAGCTGAAACTATTGCTGGTAGACAGCAACGCAAAAGAAAGAAGTATCCTAGAATCATTGCTAAAATCATTTTTATTTTTGAATTTATTTTTTTGCGTGTTTTTCCAAAAGTGTCTGGATTAAAAAAAATCTATTTTTTTGTTACTCGAGGAAGAAATAGACTAATTTCTAAAGCAGAACTCTTAGGTAGGTTAATTTCTTGTGGTTTCTCTATTGTAGAGTTTAAAACGATTAACAATAAACTTTATTTTATTGTTAAAAAAACAGGTCTTCCAATTGAGAATCAAAAGCCAAGTTATGGTTTATTATATACAATGCCTCGTGTAGGTAAGAACGGAAAAATGATTGGAGTTTATAAATTTAGAACCATGCACCCATATTCTGAGTTTTTACATTCGTATATACTGGAAAAAAATGGATATGCTGCTTCTGGTAAGCCAGCGGATGATTTTAGATTAACTCCTTGGGGGAAGTTTTTGCGAAAATATTGGTTAGATGAACTTCCTCAACTATTAAATGTTATCAAAGGTGATTTAAAATTGGTAGGTATAAGACCTGTTGGACTTCGTTATTTACAAGATATTCCGGAAGATTTAAGGGAGTTAAGAGCTAAACACAAACCAGGCTGTATCCCTCCATATGTTGCTTTTAATAAGAGTAGTACGGTAGCAAGTGTATTAGATGCAGAACGTGAATACTTAATTAAAAAAAATAAAAACCCTTATTTTACCGATACTATTTGTTTTTTTAAAGCTATTTGGAATATTTTAATTAAGAAAAAGCGAAGTGCTTAATATGTTAGTTTAAAATATTAATTTATAGTATTTTTGTCCATTAATTCATCACGTAATAAAATGAAAAAAAGTATATCATTTCTCCTCTTGACAATTTTATTTTTTTCCTGTGCATCGCGAAAAAAATTAGTTTATTTTCAAAATTCAACTGACCCAATAAGTTCTGTAACAACTAATTCATATTCCCCTAAATTCAAACCAGATGATTTTTTATACATTGTAGTTTATGGTGCGGACGATAATAGTACAAAACCTTTTAATCTTCCACCTTCCATAAACCCAACAAATCGTGGGTATTCTATTGGTGCTCCTGCTAATCAAGGTTTTTTAATAAATGAGAAAGGTGAAATCGACTTCCCTATATTAGGTACAATCAAAATTGGAGGTTTAGAAAGAAGTCAAGTAATTGAATTGTTAAAAGAAAAAATCAAACCTTACATTAACAATCCTATCATTAATATTCAAATTCAAAATTTTAAAGTAACCGTATTAGGTGAAGTTAAAAATCCTGGAACTTTTACTATTCCTAACGAACGAATTACTTTATTAGAAGCAATCGGTTTAGCAGGTGACTTAAACATCACAGGAGTTAGAAATAACATTTTAGTAATTCGAGAAGAAAACGGTCAAAAGAAGGAATATAAAATAGATTTAACTACGAAAGAAATATTTAATTCTCCTGTATATTATTTGAATCAAAATGATGTAGTTTATATTCAACCTAATCAAGCAAGAGCAAATTCTTCCTTGATTAGTGCTGCTTCAAGTGTATTTATTTCAACTGCATCCTTATTAATTACGATGATTAATATCCTAACAAAATGAATCAACTAAATCAAACAACGAAAGAAGATTTTTCTGAAAATTTTAATTTTAAAGAAATAATTTACCCCTATTTATTTAAATGGAAGTGGTATTTAGTAACGCTATTTTTCGGGATTATTTTTGGCCTCTTGTATTTAAGATATACTACACCTACCTATAATGTAAGTGCAAGTATATTAATTAAAGACGATGATAAAAATGATTTAGTCTCACAAATGTCTGCTATCTCTGAATTAAGTGGAGGTGGATCTATGCAAAATAAAATTGAAAATGAAATTGAAATTTTAGAATCACGTAAATTATTGTCACTTGTAGTTAAAGATTTAAAATTAAATGTCGGTTATATTGACAATAATGGGCCAATTTCTAAGGAGCAATTTAAAAATCCTTGGATAAAAATTAATTTTTTAAAAGGTGACTCTTCTATTTACAAATTGGATGGATCCTACGAAATCACTTTTGTTTCTAATTCAACATTTGAAATAAATGATTTAGAAACTGAAGATTCTAAGATAGTCAATTTTGGTAAATCATTTCATTTACCATTAGGAGATGCAGTTATTACCCCGAATTGTAAACAAATTCCAATTGGTAAAAAGCTGATATTGGAAATCTCAAAGTTTGATGCAGTAGTTGACTATTTACAAAGTAATGTTGTTGTTGAAGAAAATAATAAAGAATCTAGTGTTTTGTTGATATCTATGGATATAGAAAATATAGATAAAGGGGAAGCTATTATTAACAATATAATAAAGCAACACAATAAAGATGCGATTCAAGATAAAAATGAAGTTTCAAAAAACACATTAAATTTTATTAATGAACGTATTGATTTTATTACGAATGAACTTTCTAATGTTGATCAAAATGTATCGAATTTCAAATCAAATAATAAAATTTTCGATTTAACAACCAATGCTTCTCTGTTTTTTGAAAATGAATCAGAAAATGAAAAGTTAATAATTGAAAATAGTACACAGCTTAAAATGGCTGAATACATTTTTGATTATATAAGTAAAAAGAAAAATGGTGAATTGATACCTTCTAATATTGGTATTAATAATCCATCGATTGAGAAAATGATTGAAACTGTAAATACGCTTCAATTAGAAAGAAATAAATTAATTATAGGATCTAGCGATAAAAATCCTGTAATTGTAAATTTAGACGCTCAATTAGAATCACTTAAAAGAAACTTAAAGGAAAGTTTATCTAATCAGCGTAACTCGTTAAAGATTAGGAATAAATCTTTAGAGAATCAAGACATAAACTTAAAAAATAAATTAGTTTCTGCGCCAGTTCAAGAGAAGAATTTTAAAGAAATAATGAGACAACAACAAATTAAAGAAAATCTTTATTTGTTCTTACTTCAAAAAAGAGAAGAAACTTCTATGGCATTAGCGGTTACTGTATCCAATTCCAAAACTATTGATGATGCGTATAGTAACGGGAGTATAATTAAGCCAAAAAAGAAAATGGTTTTTACTATTGTTCTTTTGTTAACATTAGCAATAACAACGTTAATTATATATATCAGAAACACCTTAGACACTAAAATTCATAATAAATTTGATGTTTCTGATCTCGGAATACCTTATATCGGGGATATTCCAATTTCTGATGTAGAAAATAAATTAGTAGTTGGAAAAACGGAAAGATCTAGTGTTGCTGAAGCATTTAGACTACTTCGTACAAACATAAATTTCTTAATCCCTAGCAAGAAAGATACATGTAAATCTATCTTTATAACTTCTACGATTAGTCATGAAGGTAAATCATTTATTGCTTTGAACTTAGCAAGTACCTTAGGATTATCGGGTAAAAAAGTAGCCCTAATCGGAATGGATTTAAGAGCGCCTAAAATTATGCAGTATTTGGATATTAATGCAACAAAAGGTGTTACAAGTTTTATAATTGATGAAAATATTACGTTAGATGATATCAGTATTAATTTGAAGGAAATTGAAAATGTGACTATTATTCCTTCAGGTCCTATACCTCCAAATCCGGCAGAATTATTAATGACCGATAGATTAAATACTTTGTTTGAAATAGTAAAAGAAAAGTTTGATTATATAGTAGTAGATACTGCTCCTGTTGGAATGGTTGCGGATACCTTATTATTAAATGATTATGCAGATATTTTTATTTATGTTTCAAGAGCAGATTATTTGGATAAACGTTTATTAAATATTCCTACATCACTTTACAATGAAGGTAAATTAAAAAACATGGCAATTTTATTGAATTGTTCAGATCATACAAAAAATTATGGATATGGATATGGCTACGGTTATGGTAGTGGTATAAACGATAGTTTACATAATAAAATAACGCCTTGGTATAAAAAAATATTTACCAAATAAATATTAATATAAAAAAGAGGAGTTCGCTCCTCTTTTTTATTTGATTATTATTTCCCATTCCTTTTCAGTGAAATCTTCAATACCTTGGTGAGCAAAGTTAATTAAGTCTTGAATAAATAAGATTTCTGGGTATTGTTTTGCTTCATGAACATAATGTACTTTTCTCGTACCTATCCTTTGAATCTCTTCAAAAATTCTATCGGAAGAAATTTTATAGAAAGAGCGATTGTTGTTTAATTTACGATAAATTGGATATGCATTTTTGTTTTCCATACATTAAAAATATATCTTTATTCTATGACTAAAAAAGAAAAAGCGAACTATATTTTGAAGGAATTGGAAAAGTTGTATCCAACTACACCTGTTCCCTTAGATCATAAGGATGCCTATACATTATTGATTGCAGTTTTATTGTCCGCTCAATGTACTGACGAAAGAGTTAATAAGATAACTCCTCTCCTATTTTCGAAAGCGGATAATCCGTTTAATATGGTTAAATTAAGTATAGAGGAAATTCGACTAATCATTCGACCATGTGGATTATCTCCTAAAAAAGCATACGCGATCTTTACTTTATCTCAGATATTAATTGAAAAATATAATGGTGAAGTACCGGAAGATATCCTCTTATTGGAAGAATTACCTGGTGTTGGACATAAAACAGCTTCTGTAGTCATGTCACAATCTTTTGGTCACCCAATGTTTCCTGTAGATACACACATTCATCGTTTATTAACGCGTTGGGGAATCACAAGTGGTAAAAATGTTGTAGAGACAGAAAAAGATGCTAAAAAAGCATTTCCAAAAGAGAGTTGGAATAAGTTACATTTACAAATAATATTTTATGGTAGAGAATATTCGCCAGCGCGAAGCCCAAAAAAGAATAAAGATTACATTACTAATACCATTGGAACCAAAGCTGCAATTTTAGAACTAGTATAATATTGAAATGGAAACTTTTATTTGTTTGTTAAAAGGTATTAATGTAGGAGGTAATAATCGAATTAAGATGGATGAGCTCAAATCCTTATTTAGTTCTTTAGCGTTAGAAAATCCAAGAACTTATATTCAAAGTGGCAACATTGCTTTTGAATCTGCTCACGATTCTAATTATTTACAGGAAATCATTTTCCAAAGTATACAAACTAAATTCTCTTTAACTATCCATCCCATTCTTCGTACTCGTCATGAATGGAATGAGATTATTGAAAAAAGTCCATTTTCCAAAAAATACGATATAGAACATTTACATTTGACTTTATTAGAAACACATCCAAGTATAGATATGGTTAATCAAATAGAAGTAGTTAAAGAGGAATATGCTCTATTAGGAAAAGAATTTTACTTAGCTTGTGACTTAAAATATAGTGATACTAAATTTTCTAATTCTTATATTGAAAAATCTTTTAAAACAAAGGCTACTACTAGAAATTGGAAAACTGTTTTAGCTATCCAAAATTTGCTGTTTTAATTTTATTTATCGATAAAAAATCCTTGTATTGCTTTGGTAATATACCAGTCATCCTTCTTCCCCATTTTAGGGTTTATTGGCTCTAACTCTAAATCTGGCTTTTTGATGGATTGTGGATTTTCTTGTTGTGGTAAATGAGACCAAAAAGTGAATGGATTAATTGTTACACCGAATTTAGTGTAAGGTAATTCCAATTGTAAACCTCCAGAATTCCCACAAAAGAAACTACCGCCAGCTGTTTGTCCTACAATTTTTGCTTTCGCCATTGTTTTTAGATGACAAGCAAGTAAAGAAGAAGCTGAAAACGAACCTTCATCTGTAATTACAATAATATCTCCCTCAAAAATCAGTTCACTATCTACATAGCCAGTATATAATTCGTATCCATAACCAGGGTGTTTACGAAGATATCGTTTTATACTTCGACTTGATTTTTTATAGTTACGATAGAATTCATTGTATTTCTTTAAGTGCCTATTTGTAAATCGTTTGAAAGTTTTATTGTATTCGTACCTTCCCATTAATTTATTTGAACCAACAATGTATTTCATAAAAGAATATTGTAATTGTCCACCTGCATTTCCTCGAACATCCACAATCAATTTTTTAATTTTCTTTTTCTCGATGTCTTTAAACGATTTTTCTAAAAACTTCTCATATTTTGCTCCGTGACATTCGTAAAATGAGACAAATCGGAAATAAGCGTATTTGCTTTTAATAACGGAATATTTACCTATATTTTTTAAGTTCTTTTCGTTTTGTTTCTCTAGTTTATCTAAACGCTTGAGAATTGTTTTTAAAGGTGGATACCCTGTATATAATACAATTTTATCAGTATCTCTTTTAGCTGAATAAACTACTTCTAGTGAATCTTTTCGATCACGATAGGCAACATTTCTTAAGAATTCAAAAAGATTGGTAGCATTTGCATATTTGAATTCTATTCCGTTTTCATCCGAAGAAATAAATTCTCCGATTTTATCCATCATATCAGGAACGGTTTCTCCATCAATAGATATTATTTCTGAATTTTTAGGAATGTTTTTTTGTTGGCTTTTACGTTTTCCGAAATTGACTATCTTTTTGTCTTCTTTCACTAATTCATTAACGAATAGCTTTTTGCCGATTAAAACATAGTCACAAGGGAGTGACATACGTTCGTTTCTCCATTCTCCAAAAACTCTACCTGATGGTGATAAATTGGTGTGTCCGCATTGGATGGTAGAAACTGCTTTTCCAAATGATTTATACAATTCTATAAATGGTAGTTCGACATCTAAATTGGCATGTAAATCATCAAATGCTTTAAAAATTGAATCTTCAGAAACATGAATATCTAATTTTCCTTCTTTATTAATCAGAATTTCACGAAGAATTTCACAATCTTTTCTTTGTAAATGAACTTCTTTTTCTTCGTCTGAAAAGGAAGATAATAAAATAAGAGCAATAATTAGAATATTAACTATTTTCATTTTGTTTAGTAAAATATAGAGATCTTTTATTTACTCTTCAATCCCTTTATTTTTTCTCATTCGGATATTGATAAATTCAACAATTAGAGCATAAACCATTGCGAAATAGATATATCCTTTTGGAACATGTTGACCAAATGCTTCTGCAATTAAAACCATACCAATTGTTACTAAGAATGCCAAAGCGATCATTTTTACTGTTGGTCTTTTATTGATAAAATCAGAAATTGGTTTCGCGAACATCAACATAATCATCATTGAAATGATTACAGCACCGAAAATAATCACCATTGGATTCCCTTTCCCGTCTTTACTTATTTCGTTTGTCATACCAATAGCAGTAATTACTGAATCGAAACTAAAAACGATATCAATCATGACAATTTGAAAAATTACAGAAGATAATTTTGTTTTCACTTTCACTTCTCCTTCATGGTTCCCTTTAATGGTACTATGCATTTCTGTAGTGCTCTTATAAATCAAGAATAATCCACCTATTAGTAAAACTAAGCTTTGTCCTGTAAATTTTGTTCCAAATACGGTAAATAAGGTATCCGTCATACCCATAATCCAACCGACGATAGACAACAAAAATAAACGAACTACCAACGCTAAAATCAATCCTATATTTCTTGCTTTTCTCTTTTTTTCTTTTGGTAATTTGTCTGTTACGATAGAGATAAAAATGATATTGTCTATACCAAGTACAATTTCTAATAAGGAAAGAACTACCAAATAAAAAACACCAGTACTAGTGAAAAGAATTGAAAAATAATCGAGCATAATTTATAATTTAGGTTCAAATTTAAGATAAAGCATCAAAATATTGTTTTAATATTTTGTCATTTAATTCAGAATCAGTGAATATTTCCATTAAACTAGGTTTATCACTGGATGTAATCGTATAAAATTCTTCCATTTGTTGTTCGATATCTGAAATAGATTTTGCAGAATAATACTTTACTCCAAATGCTTTACAAATATATTCCGCTGAATATCCATGTTCAAAAACAAAGAATTCATTTAATTCATTCGTTGTATCTGGACCTGGGATAATTTTGAAAATACCACCTCCATCATTGTTTATTAAAAATACACGAAAGTTAGAAAGTGATAGTTTATTAAAAAAAGCATTACTATCGTAAAAGAAAGATATATCTCCAGTAATTAAGGTGTTACATTTGTTTGGAGTAACGAAGGATGCACCACATGCAGTACTTGTACTGCCATCAATTCCGCTTGTTCCTCGGTTACAAAATGTATGTATTGTTTTAATTGGGTCTGCTAATTGTGCATAACGTACAATGGAGCTATTTGCTAAGTGTAAGTTTGAATTTTCAGGAATATAATCTAACAGTAGATTTGAAGCGACTAAATCTGAAAATATAGTTTGTTGATTGATGAATGCTAGTGCTTTATCTTTATTTATGTAATCTTTTTGTTTCCATTTATTTCTATAGTTTGCATCGTAGTTTCTTGTTGTTAGATCGATGGATTTGATAAAGGTAAATGGATTCATCGGAAACGAATGTACTAAGGATTGATAGGTATCCATAAATAAAAAGTCGTGACCAACTTTCCATGTTTCTTTCGGTGTAAATTTTCTCAGGTAAGATTTAATTTTTTTAGAGACTACTGCCCCACCTAATATCACCAACAAATCTGGTGAAAAATCAGCTAGTTCAGTTTCTTTAATTCCTTGTAAGGTTCTATCGATACAATGAACAAACTGAAGGTGAACTAAGTTAGAAGTGTTTTCAACAAGAATAATGACAGAAGGGTCTTCCGAAATAAATTTCAGTGAGTTTTCTAATGCTTCATTTGGTGCCATTTGACCACAAAGGATCATTTTTTTAGGGGATTTCTCCCACGTTTGTTGAATCTGTTTTAATTGTTGGTCTGAAAGTGAATGATTTAAAGTAGAAATTTGAATAGGTTCAATAAATGCACTTTCATTTATTTCCACTTGATCATATAGAGGTTCTGAGAAAGGTAGATTGATATGAACAGGACCTTTAACGGTTTCGTTAGCAGAATGAAAGGCTTCAGAAATTTGACGGTTAACAAACCATTGTTGTTCTTTATCCCAAACGTTTTCTGTTATAGTTGTAGAAAAGCGAATATGATTTTTAAAAACTTCGTGTTGTACTATTGTTTGTCCGTCCCCTTGATCGACCCAAGAAATAGGTCGGTCGGCAGTGAAAACAAGAAGTGGTGTTTGTTGGTAATACGCTTCAGCTATTGCTGGGTAGTAGTTTAAAGCAGCGGAACCAGAGGTGCAACAGACTCCTACTAATGCATCTGTTTGTTGTGCTATTCCAAGCGCATAAAATGCAGCGCATCGTTCATCAGGAATAATAATACATTCTATTTGAGGATGTTGATTGAAAGCAATAAGCAGTGGTGCATTTCTAGATCCTGGAGAACAAACGACGTATTTCAATCCTAAAGCAACACTTTGCTTTACAATGAATTGCACTTGAGTTTTTGTACTAGATATCAAAATAAGATAACAATTAGGATTAATTACTTACAAAAGTAAAATTTTTCAGGGAAGTTTACCTTTAAATAAGGAATGATTTCTCCATATTTTATTGACTTCAAGCTCTATTTTTATCATTTATTTTTTGTATATTCGCAGAATAAATCGCTACCAACCTTAATTAGGTAGTTATTATTCACACTTTCGTTAGTTTTAGGGTTCTAATGAAATACAATTTTAAAGCCAGATGGCAGAAACAAAAATTACAGGGCAGGGAACTGCTGATTTTGACTGGGATGCATTAGCATTAGACGGTTACACACAAATCCAACGTTCAGAAATGTCTGACACGTACGAGAAAACATTAAGTTCAATCAATGAAAAAGAAGTAATTGAAGGAACGGTTGTTGTTTTAACAAAACGTGAAGCAGTTATCAACGTAGGTTACAAATCTGAAGGAGTTGTTCCAGTGAGCGAATTCCGTTACAATCCAGATTTAAAAGTGGGTGACAAAGTGGATGTGTATGTTGAATGTCAAGAAGACAAATCAGGTCAACTAGTTATTTCTCACCGTACAGCGCGTATGCACAAAGCATGGATTCGTGTGAACGATGTATTGCGTACAGGAGAAATCATTACAGGATTTGTTAAATGTCGTACGAAAGGTGGTCTTATCGTTGATGTATTTGGTATTGAAGCATTCTTACCAGGTTCACAAATTGACGTTAAACCAATCCGTGATTACGATATTTACGTTGGTAAAAATATGGAATTCAAAGTTGTTAAAATCAATCAAGAGTTCCGTAATGTTGTTGTTTCTCATAAAGCTCTTATTGAGGCTGAATTAGAAGAACAGAAAAAACAAATCATCTCTGGTCTTGAAAAAGGACAAGTTCTTGAAGGTACAGTTAAGAATATTACTTCTTACGGTGTATTTATTGACTTAGGAGGTGTTGATGGATTAATCCACATTACTGACCTTTCTTGGGGTCGTGTAAATCACCCAGAAGAAATCGTTGAGTTAGATCAAAAATTGAATGTAGTAATTCTTGATTTTGATGATGACAAAAAACGTATTGCTTTAGGATTGAAACAATTAAGTGCTCACCCATGGGATGCTTTAGATGCTAATATCGCTGTAGGTGATAAAGTATCTGGTAAAGTAGTTGTTATGGCTGATTATGGTGCTTTTGTTGAAATCGCTGCTGGAGTTGAAGGGTTAATTCACGTATCTGAAATGAGTTGGTCACAACACTTACGTTCTGCACAAGACTTTATGTCTGTTGGAGATACTATCGAGGCAGTTGTATTGACTTTGGACAGAGAAGAAAGAAAAATGTCTTTAGGTATCAAACAATTGATGCCAGATCCATGGACAGCTATCGAAGCTAAATATGCAGTTGGAACGAAACACGATGCGAAAGTTCGTAATTTCACAAACTTCGGTGTATTTGTTGAGTTAGAAGAAGGTGTTGACGGATTGATTCACATTTCTGACCTTTCTTGGCAGAAAAAAATCAAGCATCCATCTGAATTCTGTAAAGTTGGTGACGAAATGAAAGTTGTTGTTTTAGAAATCGATCGTGAAAACCGTCGTATTTCTTTAGGTCACAAACAATTGGAAGAGAATCCATGGGATGTATTTGAAACAATCTTCGGAGAAGGAACAATTCACCAAGGTACTATCGTTGAAACGAAAGACAAATCTGGTATTGTTGCTCTTCCTTATGGTGTTGAAGGGATTTGTCCTGCAAAACACTTGAAAAAAGAAGATGGATCGAATGCTAAAATTGACGAAACTTTAGATTTCAAAGTGATTGAGTTCAATAAAGAATCTAAAAAAATCGTTGTATCTCACACACGTTTATTTGAAGAAGGAGAAGATCGTCCAACTACAACTAAAGCGACTGAGTCTAAAGGTGGAGCTAAGAAACCAGCTGGAAATTCAACTGCACAAGCTGTAAAAGCGATCAACCAAAACTCTGAGAAATCTACGTTAGGTGATTTAGATGCATTATCTGCATTGAAAGATAAAATGGAAGGTAAATAATCTTACCTAACACACTATGGAAGCCCTGCTGTTAATTCAGTAGGGCTTTTTTGATATATATCAAATGATGTTTTTTTTCCTATTACTACTATTGTATTATGAAAAAACAAAAAATCACCTCTATTTTATTAGTTATTCTTGCTATTGTTGGATTAATTTCAGCACATTTTATACATCCAATTGCTCAGGATAAGCATTATCATTCCTTTTGTGATCAGCGTTGTATTTATGGTGTACCCAACTTTTGGAATGTGTTAAGTAATCTTCCATTTTTATTAGTAGGAATAATTGGTTTGATTAAATTGAGATCTATTTCAAAAGAGTCATTTATTTCAGAAAACAAAATAGCTTATCAGTTTTTTTATTTAGGTATTACATTTGTATCCATTGGTTCAGGTTATTACCACCTTTCCCCTTCCAATGAATCTTTACTTTGGGATCGTTTGCCAATGACTTTTGCTTTTATGGGATTGTTTTCTATCTTAATAAGTGAATTCATTTCAGTTAAAAGCGGTAAATTATTATTATTTCCATTACTTGTTTCAGGTGTTTTTTCAGTTCTCTATTGGTTTTATACTGAGAAAATTCAAATGGGGAATTTGAATTATTATATTTTGGTTCAATTTTATCCAGTAATAAGTATACCAATTATTTTGCTTTTCTATCCATCTAAACTTACGCATTTTCGAGCTTATTGGTACTTACTTTTGGCTTATTTATTAGCGAAAATTTCAGAGCATTTTGACGAAGCTATTTTTACCTCTATTCATTTGCTTAGTGGTCATAGTATAAAACATATCCTAACTTCATTGGGTTTAATGGGTGTTGTTTTGGTTTTACATAAACGACAAAAAAAAAGCGCTTAGATTTTCCTAAGCGCTTAATTAAATTTCTAATAGAATATTAACATTTGGTTGTCACATATGTTACAGCAGCCTCTACCTTTTTTGTAGATTGGTTGTAAATTAGTTTATTAATCGTAAATCCATTTACATTTTTAGTTATTAAATTATTAATATCTAAGATGGATTCGTACGATATGATTTTACCATCTAAACCTAAAGTTTCAATACGGTAATAATTTTTGTTAACTAATTTGATTTTCATTCCACCTTTTTTAGTTTTTGAAGGTGCATCTATTCTAACGGTGATTTTTTGTTTTGTATTTAAATTAGTAATGATTGCGTAAGTCCCTGCAGAAGGTATCATTTTATTAGCTGTACATTTAATTGTGTAATCTAAGGCAAGGTTAATTACATTAGGATCATCAAATTGACTTAAATTGAAAGAATATAAAGCTTGGTTTTTCGTATTAATATTAGCTGTTTGAACTACTTTACCTGTATTAGCATCTGTAAACTTAAAATATGCTACATCCAACATTGGCATAATGAAGTAATAATTGTTTTCTAATCCTGATACATAAATTGGACGTTTTGGAATAATAATTGTTCCTTCTTTAGAATATGCAGTAATGTAAACTAATTGACCCGTAAACAATTCATCAAATATTGACCCTGTAGTTCCAGATGATACGAAACCAGTTTGTTCAAATTTGAATGTAAAAATTCTATTTTTTGGTCTATACATTAAACCATAGCTTGATAAATGAATCATTTTAAATTTCGCAACTAATTTGTTTCCATTTTGAGCAACAATAGCAGAATCCTCTGCAGACCATTGTCCTGTTTCATCATTTCTACTCCATAAAGGCATCTTATCACCTACTTTTAATGGTTCACCTGTTTCAGGGTTATCTTGTCCTGAAGCCAACTCGATTTGTGCAGCAACTTCTTTGTCAAAACCACCTACCTTAGTTCCATTAACAGTCATATCCACTTTAATGACACCTGCAGAGATAAAATTTGCACCGCCTTCAATTTTGTTGTTATTTTTATCAACTACATCTTGCGGATTTAATCCACCTGGAACAACGTCATTTGCTTCCGTTCTTGGATCGAAATATCTTACATTGATAGCTAAATCAGAACCAGTAAGTGGCGTTTTTTTATCTAAACCAAAAATAACAGTACCTGCTGCCATATCCATTTTTGCAGATTGTTCAGTACCTGAGTTAGTAGTGGTAGTTTCGATAACGATAGGATTTGATGGTTTTCCATTAGTTAACGTTTCGTTTTGCTTTAATTCAACCATACCTGATGGTAATGCAGCACCTTCTTCTATTAGTTTAAAAGAAAAATTTTGTTCTGCATTTTCGGTTATTACAACATCATATACAAATGATTCAAAACCATCTGGTTTACCGGATACTTTAAAAGTTATTGGGTTTTCTCTTGTTGGTTCTACCCCCTTTTTCAAACTTAAAAAAGTAAATCCGTTAGTTACTCCATATGTAGATTTTCCTAATGAGGTAATTACTTTATCTGCATCTTTACCAGAAATTGTAATTGGAAAATCACCAGGTTGTTTATCCGATGTAGAATTTGCATTTTCAAAAAGTATTGCTGTTGGAGCACTAAAAACATCCGTGTTAACACTAATTGTATAATTATCTGGGCTGATTTTTTTACAACCATAAGGAATTGCCATTGATCCAATTAAAGATAATGCAACAACACCATAAACTATTTTCTTTTTCATATTATTCGATTTTATTAGATTAATGTAATTATCTTATTAAATAGGTTAAGTTTAATTGTAATACAGGCATCCAACGGTATGTTTTTAAATCATTTGTTAACTGCGTACCTAATGCAGTATTATTTTCTAATAATTTTGTACCAACCACAGTAACTTTTGGAGCTGGTAAGTAATAGGTTCCGAAATCAAAATTCACATTAAATTTCTTTTTTGGAACAGCTCTACCTAAGCCTAAGCCAAGATATGGAGCAAAACCTTTAGAGTCAACAGTTATAGTCACGTCTCCTATTTCTTCTGCTGTAAGTGTTACAATTTTAGTTTCAACCGCTTCTCGTGGAGTTAATGTAGCAACCACTTGAGCAGAAGTGAAATAAGCTGCACCTGCAGTAAATCTTAACCATTGTGCTTTTTTGAAAGGAGTTATATCATACAATAAATGTAAGTTATTATATGAAACTTTTGCATCTGCCCCCATCTGTAACCCCATATCTACAACTGTAGCGTAGTGAAAAGGAATCGTAGAATACCCCAAACGAGCAGTATGAATACCGTAATTGTATTTAAAATCTATTCCAAAACCAACTGTACCAGCATGTATAGAAGTCATGAAACGATGATCTACTGAGTTAGAACTATCAGCAGATGTGGTTTGTCCGAACAAATTCAAAGTTCCAACAAACGTAAGTGCAAGTAAATATATTTTTTTCATGTTACTAAATTACGAAATAATACGTAAAATAATTATGGAATTTTAACAAAAAAAATGCGTTTAGAAAACTAAACGCATTCAATTTAAATTCATTATAAATAATTAGTGACCTTTTGCAGCTAAATATCTTTCCGCATCTAATGCAGCCATACATCCAGTTCCAGCTGCTGTGATTGCTTGTCTGTATGTTTTATCCGCTGCATCCCCAGCAACAAATACTCCAGCAACATTTGTTTTAGATGTTCCAGGTTGTTCGTATTTGATATATCCTGTTTCATCAAGGTTGATGTAATCCGCAAAGATGTCGGTATTTGGTTTGTGTCCAATCGCAACGAAGAAACCAGTACAAGGAATAATTTGTTCTTCTCCAGTTACTGAATTTTTAACTTTTGCACCAGTTACTAAATCCCCTTCACCTAATACTTCAACAGTTTCAGTATTGTATAAAATTGTGATGTTAGGTGTGTTTTTTACACGATCCGCCATAATTTTGGATGCTCTAAAGTCTTCTTTACGAACCAACATGGTAACTTTTGTACATAATTTAGAAAGGTAGTGTGCTTCTTCGCAAGCTGAGTCACCAGCACCAACGATAACCGTTTCATGACCTCTGTAAAAGAAACCATCACATACTGCACAAGCAGATACACCCCCACCTAACTCCAAGTATTTTTGTTCGGAAGGTAGACCTAAATATTTTGCAGAAGCACCAGTAGAGATAATTACTGTTTCTGCATGAATTTCATGGCCTGATTCTGTCCAACATTTGTGAATTTCTCCAGAAAAATCCACTTTTGTAATAAAACCAAAACGAATATCTGTTTCGAAGCGTTTTGCTTGCGCTTCTAATTCTAACATCATAGCAGGACCTGTAATTCCCTCAGGATATCCAGGGAAATTTTCTACTTCATTAGTCGTAGTTAATTGTCCACCAGGTTGCATTCCTTGGTACATAACAGGTTTCATGTCTGCACGTGCAGCGTAGATTGCAGCTGTATATCCAGCAGGACCAGAACCTATGATAAGACATTTTACTTTTTCTATTTCTGTGTTACTCATAACCGTATTTTTTTTTAGCGTATAAAAGTAAGATTTTTTGATTAAAGTTAAAAGTCGAAAGTTAAAAGTTGAAAGTCGACAGTTGGACGTTTTTTAATCTCGTTTCTTTGGGGTAAATCTTCTTTTTTCTTGTGGCTTTCCAGCTCCAGAACCTTGTGGTCTACTCCCACCTCCTTGCGGACGTTTGCTTTGGGAAGTATTTTGATTTCTGTTATTATTAAACGTTCTTTTTTCTTCTTTTTCCACAACAAATATTTTTGCTGGGAAAGGATGCTCTTCCACGACTGGGATTTGCATGGATATTAACTTTTGAATGTCTTTTAAATAAGCACGTTCTTCGTATTCACAGAAGGAAACTGCTTTTCCAGACGCTCCTGCTCTACCTGTACGTCCAATTCGGTGAACATACGTTTCAGGAATATTTGGAAGTTCGAAATTCACTACAAAAGCCAAGGCATCTATATCTATACCACGAGCAGCAATATCAGTAGCGACTAATACTCTTGTTGTGTAATCTTTAAAATTGCTTAATGCACGTTGTCTTGCATTTTGTGATTTATTTCCGTGAATTGCTTCCGCTTTGATTTTTGCTTTATCTAAAATTTTAACCACTTTATCCGCACCGTGTTTTGTTCTCGTAAACACTAAGGCTGATTTGATAGAAGGGTCTTCTAATAAATGTACTAATAAGGCATTTTTGTTTCCTTTATCTACGTAATAAACTTCCTGTTGAATCGTTTCTGCAGTTGAAGAAACTGGAGTAACCTCTACTTTTTCAGGATTTGTTAAAATGTTACCTGCGAGTACTTTAATCGTATCTGGCATGGTTGCAGAGAAAAACAAAGATTGTCTTTTTTCAGGAATGACTTTTAAAATTTTCTTTACATCGTTCACAAACCCCATATCAAGCATACGATCTGCTTCGTCTAAAACAAATAATTGGATGTCGCCTAAACGAATCACTCCTTGTCCAATAAGATCGAGTAAACGACCTGGAGTAGCGACTAAAATATCTACCCCTGCTTTGATAGCATTAACTTGCGAACTTTGGGTAACTCCACCGAATATTACAGTATGACGTAATTTTGTATAACGGCCATAACTTGCAAAACTTTCACCAATTTGAATGGCAAGTTCACGTGTTGGCGTTACAATCAGTGCATGAATTTTATTATTTCTTTCACCTGCTTCCTTACGTTTGTATAACAACTGAATGATAGGAATCGCAAAAGCTGCTGTTTTACCTGTACCTGTTTGCGCACAACCTAATAAATCGGTACCTTCTAATAATATTGGAATGGATTTTTCTTGGATTGGTGTTGGATTTGTGTAACCTTCTTCGTTTAAAGCCTTAAGAATAGGCTCAATTAAATTTAAATCTTCAAATTTCATAGGAAAATGTTCATCGATTTTCCTACTTTGTTCTGAATTAAACCCTAGGAATACGAATTACAAATATACGGAAAATATAGTGACGAGTGACGAGTGACAAGTGAATGTAGATATAAAAAGGTAATTTTACTTATAGTTTAACTACATTTTGATAGGATTAATAGAAGGCATAAAAGCATAAAAAATCCATTGTAAATTCTAGTTGCGAGTTTGTAATTTGGTACTTTATGTTCAGGGTAATGAATATTCCAAATACCTGAATTTGAAAATTCAACTAACATTTTTGGAGTTATAGGAATATGATTAACATATTTATTTGGAGGTTTAAAAAATATCCCAACTAATCCAAAGTATCCTTCTCTTTTTGAATGAAAAAACCAGATGTAGGATTTCATATCAACTTTAAAATGATTAGCATATACCTTTAAGAAATCATCTAAATCATCGCCGTAACAACCAATTTCATAAACGATATCTGTTTCAGGAGTTAATTCGTAGTCCCAAATGTTTTCCAATATGAATTGGTTGATGTCAGATAATGTGTTAGGCATTTTAATGTTATTTCTTCACATTCCCTTCCATTTCGGTTACAATCTTTGCGACTGCAGGACAAATTTCTACGTTTTTTGCAGTTAAATCTAATATCTGAAACATGTTTTTACGATCGGTATGCGGGTATTCACGACAAGCGAGCGGTCGCACGTCGTAAATGGAACACTTATTATCCTTTCCTAAAAAATAGCAAGGAGAAGATTTAAGTACAAAATCACCATCCTCATCTACACGTAAAAATTCATCCTCGAATTTTCCGGATTTCATTCCCATGCTTTTGGAGATTCGATCAATGTCAACCTTACGGAATATAGGACTCGTAGTTTTACAGCAATTTGCACAAGACAAACAATCGATACCTTTGAATGTTTTGGTATGTGCTGTATGAAATTGCGTATCTAATAAACGATTATTCGTTTTTTTAAGACTTACAATTTTCTTTTTTAAGGCTGGAAGATTTGCTTTTGCTTCGTCTAAAATTTCTTGGTACTTCATTATTTCTTCAATAAAGTTGCGAAGTCTTTAGCAAAATACGTCAAGATACCATCTGCACCAGCACGACGAATACTCAATAACATTTCAGACATCGTAGCTTCGTAATTCAGCCAACCATTTTGCGATGCAGCATAAACCATGGCACATTCCCCACTCACATTATACGCTGTTATTGGAACGGCGAATTTTTCTTTCAAAGAAGCAATTACGTCCAAATAACAAAGCGCTGGTTTCACCATCAGCATATCTGCACCTTCTTGGATATCCAATTCCGCTTCAATTAAAGCCTCGCGACGATTTGCAGGGTTCATTTGGTACGTTTTTTTATCTCCTGCCTTTGGAGCAGAATCTAAGGCATCACGGAATGGTCCGTAGAAAGCACTTGCATATTTCACGGAATAAGACATAATACTCACATCCGTAAAGTTTGCTTGATCTAATGCTTCACGAATGTACCCTACTCGTCCATCCATCATATCCGAAGGTCCTAATATATCAATCCCTGCTTGTGCTTGTGCAATCGACATTTTCGCTAAGATAGGAAGAGTTTCATCGTTGATGATTTTACCATCACACACTAATCCATCATGACCATCGGATGAATATGGATCCATAGCCACATCACTCATTAATACGATTTCAGGAAAACGATCTTTCAGGGTACGAATCACATCCAAGTAGAAATTATCCGAAGCATAACTGTGAGAAGCAATTGCATCTTTCAAACGTTCTTCAATCGCTGGGAAAAGTACATAGGTATTAATTCCTAATTCCAAACATTTCTCCACCTCAGGTAGAAGCATATCGATACTCCAACGGAAATTATTCGGTAAGGATTTAATTTCGGTTTTAATCCCTTTTCCATTTTGTAAAAAGATTGGATAAATTAAATTTTCAGCACCTAATTTGGTTTCTTCCACCATTGCACGAATGGCAGCGTTTTTACGATTTCTCCTTGGACGAATATTCATGGGGTTATGAATTATGAGTGATGAATTATAAATTGGTTAAAAAGACAAAAGACTTTAAATAATTAAAGTCTTTTGTCTGATTTCGTTTTTTGTCAACGATTAGATATTTTCAATGATAACTGCAGAAGCACCTCCACCACCATTACAGATAGCAGCACCACCGTATTTCGCGTTATTTTGTTTCAATACATTTACCAACGTAACTAAGATACGAGATCCAGAGTTTCCTAGTGGGTGACCTAAGGCAACTGCACCACCGTAAATATTTACTTTTTCAGGATCTAACCCTAAGATTTTCACGTTTGCTAATCCAACAACTGCAAATGCTTCGTTGAATTCCCAGAAATTGATATCTTCTTTTTTAAGGTTTGCTTTTTCTAATGCTTTATCCACCGCTTTTGCAGGAGCAGTTGTAAACCATTCAGGAGCGTGTGCAGCATCCGCATACGAAACAATTTTAGCAATTGGTTTCAAGTTGTATTTAGCAATAGCTTCCGCAGAAGCTAAAATTAATGCAGAAGCACCATCATTTAATTTAGATGCATTAGCCGCAGTAATTGTACCTTCTTTATCAAATGCAGGACGTAAGGTTGGGATTTTGTCTAAGAAAACATTTTTGTATTCTTCGTCTTCACCAACTAAAATAGCATCTCCTTTACGTTGTGGAACAGATACTGGAACAACTTCGTTTGCGAAGTGCCCATTTTTCCATGCTTCCGCTGATTTTTTATAGGAGTCAACCGCAAAGTTATCTTGATCTTCACGAGTTAGGTTATATTCTTTTGCACATAATTCAGCACAATTTCCCATAGGAACTCTGCTGTAAACGTCTAATAATCCATCTTTTGTAATACCATCCAACATCAAAATGTTACCGAATTTCGTACCATTTCTTCCGTCGATGTAATGAGGAGTTTGAGACATACTCTCCATCCCACCAGCAACAACTAGATCGTTATCACCAGCAATGATCGATTGTGCTCCTAACATCACCGATTTCATACCAGAAGCACATACTTTGTTGATTGTCGTACTAGGAACCGTATTAGACAAACCAGCTTTTAATGCAGCTTGACGTGCGGGAGCTTGACCAACACCCGCTTGCAATACGTTACCCATAAATACTTCTTGAATTGCTTCAGGACTAACACCTGCTTTTTCAACAGCACCTTTAATTGCAGTTGCACCTAAATCAGTAGCTGAAACGCTAGACAATGCACCCAAGAAACTTCCGATTGGAGTTCTCGCTGCAGAAACGATATATACTTCTTTTTTGCTCATAATTTCATTTTTTTGACACCACGAATATAGTAAGAATTTTAGAGCAATTCAACTGCAAATTAATTGGACATTATCTTTATATAATCACATATTTAAATATTAACATTTATAATTAATTTTTTGGTTTACATTTACTAAAAAAAATCATGCGGAAAATCATCCTTTCCATTTTTATTTTCTTTGTCGTATTCTTTAGTTTTACTCAAGAAAATAGAGTTATAAATGGATACATAATTCAAAAATCAAATGGAGAAAAATTAACATCAATAAGTATTTACGACACAATTCATAAAATTGGGGTAATTTCTAGTGATTACGGTTTCTTTAGTTTAAAAACCCTGAACGATACAGTTGTGATTAGAGTTTCTGGATCTGGATTTGAAACACAATTTATAAATCTTCCAATATCAAAAAACAATTTAACAATTTATCTTGAAAAAGTTAAAAGTTTGGATGTTGCCATAGTGAAAATTAAACAAAATAAAAGTCAGGTTAACACCACTAACATTGGAACAATTGAATTATCGATGGATAAAGTGGATAAATTACCTGTACTCCTTGGTGAAAAAGATGTTCTTAAAATATTACAATTAATGCCGGGAGTAAAATCAGGAGGTGAAGGATCGAGTGGAATTTATGTTCGTGGGGGTAGTCCTGATCAAAACTTAATTTTATTAGATGGAGTACCTGTCTATAATGCTTCACATTTATTTGGATTTTTCTCTGTTTTCAATTCTGATGCAATTTCTCAAGTTACCTTAACAAAAGGTGGATTTCCTGCACGTTATAATGGAAGAGTTTCTTCTGTACTTGATATGAAAATGAAAGAAGGGAACAATCAAAAAATGAATATTGAAGGTTCTATTGGAATCATTGCAAGTAGAATATTAATAGAAGGTCCAATCAAAAAAGATAAAACTGCATTTGTGATTAGTGCTCGAAGAACCTATTTAGATTTTTTAGCTAAACCATTTTTACCAGCAGATAATACTGGAGGATATTATTTTTATGATGTAAATGCAAAAATCAATCACAAAATTAATGACAATCATCACCTTTATTTCTCTACCTATTTTGGAAAAGATGTAGCAAACATTACATCCACTAGTTCAGGAAATACCACTTACTCTTCCTTTAAAAATCAAAATACAAGTGGTCTAAATTGGGGAAATGCAATTGCTGCATTACGATGGAATTATCGAATAAATAGCAAACTATTTGTAAATACAACATTTACGTATTCTAAATATCTTTTTAACCTAGGAACGAGTAGTAACAATTCAAGTACATTTAATAATGTAACTACAGACAAAAGTTTCTCATTTAATTATTTTTCTGGAATAAATGATTGGTCAGGAAAATCGGATTTCACTTACATTCCTAACCCAAATCATACTATTCGTTTTGGTTTTGGAGATATTTACCACACATTTAAACCAGGTGTAAATACCTATAGTACCCAAACAACAAGTGGAACACGAAGTGCCGATTTCAAATACACCCATGAAATTTCGAGTTATGTTGAAGATGATATTAAAATCAATGAGAAATTAAAAGTGAATATCGGAATTAGTTACTGTGGATTCCTCGTAGATAAAATTTCATACAGTAAACCACAGCCTCGATTTGCTTTAAATTATATGTTAACTGAATCTTCTAGTATAAAACTTGGTTATGCAAGAACAGCACAATTCCTTCACTTATTATCCAATACAGGAATTGGTTTACCAACTGACTTATGGGTTCCAACAACTGACTCTGTTCCTCCCGTAATTTCAGATCAGATTAGTGGAGGTTATGTGAAAGATTTCCAAAAAGGATATAGTTTTTCAGTAGAAGGATATTATAAAAAAATGACCAACTTAATTCAATATAAAGAAGGTTCCAGCTTTTTTGATGCGAATACGAATTGGCAATCTAAAATTGAAATTGGTCGCGGTTGGGCGTATGGAGCTGAATTTTTCTTAGAAAAGAAGAGAGGTAAATTGACAGGATGGATTGGTTATACCTTGAGTTGGACCAACAGACAATTCGACAATATAAACTTTGGTAAAATTTTCCCTTATCGCTACGATAGAAGGCATGACCTATCGGTTGTAATGACCTATAAATTAAATGACACATGGGACTTTGGGGCAGTGTTTGTTTATGGAACCGGAAATGCAGTAACCTTAGGTACACAAAACTACAACCTAGCTTATAATGAAATCACCAATGGAATCAAAAACTCTCAAGTGAGTTATTTTAACTCCATAAATAACTATCGGATGCCAGCATATCATCGTTTGGATGTAAGTGCAAATCGCACACGAGAGAAAAAATGGGGTCAAACGGTATTATCCTTTTCAGTGTATAATTTATACAACCGCAAAAATCCATACTTCCTATATACCGATAATCAACAAGGAAAAACAGTGTTAATGCAAGTAAGTTTGTTTCCAATTATTCCATCTGTTAGCTGGAAATTCAAATTTGATTTTGATAAATACAAAGCAAATAAATCAATAACAGGACAACCATGAAAAAAATAGCGATTTATCTTTCCTTCATTTTACTCGTGATTTCGTGTAAAAAAGAAATTCCATTTACTGGTGCATTACAAAAAGAATTTATTGTAGTAAATGGATTTATACAAGACGACTCTATCGTAAAAGTTTCACTTTCTCATAGTACACCATCGATAGGAATTGTGGATACTTTAGCAAATCAGATTACTTTTGGAGCAACATTATTAATAACCGATTTAACTACTAACGAGAAATTCACAAGTGACTCTGTAGATATTGAAGGTAATTACATTTTTAAAACGAAAGGTATTAAAGGACACAACTACCAATTAGCGTTAAATCACCCTGAATATGGAGTGGTTTCATCAACCATTACTTCCATTCCTTCACCTGTATCTATTTCAGAATGGGACACTTCCAGCATTGCATCTACGAAAGGAAAAGGAGCGAAAAACAAACTATTAAACTTCACGTTTACAGATCCTATTGGTAAAAACTACTATGTATTTAAAATTGTAGCAATTGACACTAGCGATTTTGTAGATCGAAACGTAACTATCCGAGTTCAAGACAACACCCAAATTTCGGGTAAAACGAATGGAGATTTTTTGTTTTTAGACGATGAATTATTTGAGAATCAAACCAAAAGTGTAAGTTTAAATTTCAGACCTAGTTATTATGGTTCTGAATCTTTTGGACCTGGTTCTTTTGGGTCTAATACAGGAGTTGAACGAAAATACCGTTTCGAGTTTTATAATGTTACTGAGGAAGTTTACAACTACTTATTATCGGTGAGTAATTCTGTTCAAAGTCGTAAAAATCCATTATCAGAACCTGTTAAAGTATATACTAATATTACAAATGGTATGGGAATCTTTGGAGGGTATGCAAAAACGGTTGTGTTGTTGAAGTGATATTCTACGACAACCCCGAAATCACACCATTTTCATCCATATCCATTCCTTCGGAAGCTGGAATTAATGGAAGTCCTGGCATGCGTAACATATTTCCTAGGATTGGGATGATGAACCCTGCTCCTGCTGCGAATTCAAATTCTCGTACAGTAACGTTAAAATTTGTAGGTCGACCTACCAAGTTCTCATTGTCTGAAAATGATTTTTGTGTTTTAGCCATGCAAACCGGAAGTACATCCAAGCCTAAGGATTGTATACGTTTCAAGTCTGTTTCCGCTTTCGCATCGTAATTTACACCCGTTGCTCCATAAATTTCTTTCGCAATCGTTTCAATTTTTGATTTCACCGATGCTTTCCAGTCGTACAAAGGTTTGAATGTTTCCGTTGAATTTTCAATCGTTTCCACTACTGCGTTTGCAAGGTCGATCATACCATCTCCTCCTCGTTCCCATCCTTTGGAAACAACTGCTTTCACACCTAATTTTGCACAATGCTCTAATACAAATTGTACCTCTTCCTCCGTATCCTTATAAAAATGATTGATGGAAACGACCGGTTGTAAACCAAACTTACGCGCATTTTCTATGTGTTTTTCTAAGTTGCAAATTCCTGCAGCCACTTTTTCTACACTTGGAATATTGTATTCTTCTTTTGTTGCTCCTCCATGGTGTTTCAATGCACGAATAGTCGCGACAAGAACAATCGTAGCGGGTGTTAATCCAGCATATCCACATTTGATATTTAAGAATTTTTCAGCACCTAAGTCTGCTCCGAAACCAGCTTCTGTTACGACATAATCTCCTAAGGACATCCCCATTTTTGTAGCGATGATGGTGTTTGTCCCTTGTGCAATGTTTGCAAATGGTCCACCGTGAATAATTGCAGGATTTCCTTCTAAGGTCTGTACTAAATTTGGTTTAATCGCATCTTTTAACAACACAGCCATAGGCCCTTCCGCTTTTAGGTCACATGCATAGATTGGCTGATTATCTAATGTAAATCCGACAAAAATATTTCCTAATTTTTCTTTTAGATCTGCAATGTTTTCACACATACATAAAATCGCCATAACCTCCGAAGCAGCAGTAATGTTAAATCCTTCTTCGCGTGGAATTCCGTTGCCTATTCCACCTAATCCGATCGTAATTTGTCGTAATGCACGGTCATTCATATCGATCACACGTTTCCAATAAATTTTACGAGGATCCAAATGTAAATTTTTCTCTCCTTTCGCTTGTAGGTTATTATCAATCAAAGCAGAAAGTAGGTTATTCGCTTTTTCAATCGCGGAAAAATCACCTGTAAAATGTAAATTAATATCCTCCATCGGAACCACTTGTGAATATCCACCACCAGCAGCTCCTCCTTTCATTCCAAAAACAGGTCCTAACGAAGGTTCACGTAGCACCACTACCGACTTTTTACCGATTTTAGCTAATCCTTCGTGTAAACCAATGGAAGTTGTTGTCTTCCCCTCTCCTGCAGGAGTTGGCGTAATAGCAGTCACGAGAATCAACTTACTTTTTTTAATCTTTTCCGCATCGATTAAAGACAAAGGAATTTTCGCTTTATATTTTCCGTAATGTTCTAAAAGATCGGTTTCGATACCAAGTTTCGATGCGATTGTATTGATGTGTTGCATTTGGCAGTCTTGTGCGATTGCTAAATCAGATGGAAAAGAAGTAGTTGAGGACATAGGTTTATACTTTAATTGGGTGTAAAATTACGATATTTCACTTAGAAAATATAATAAATGTAGGTAGATGATTGGATGAGAGTTGGTGGGTGTTTTTAGCGCAGAGATTTCTATGTTAAAATGCAAACTTTCATTTCACTTTCTGATAGTTTTTCGGTTACTTTTTTAATATATGGTGTTTTTCTGTTAATTACAGCCATAATTCGATGTACTAATTTATTTCGGACAGCATTTAACACACTCATTTTATTTTTTCCTTCACTTACTTTTTTTTGGTAATATTCTTTTATTTCATGATCAAATCTTATCGCACACATAGCTGCC
>CANGOF010000001.1 GCA_947455515.1 Flavobacteriia bacterium | reverse complement strand
GATAATTTTAGATGGTTGGGGAATTGGAGACAAATCTAAATCCGACGCAATTTATAATGCAAACACTCCTGTGATGGATGGTTTATTAGCCAACTACCCTTCTGCTACCTTATTGACATGTGGAGAAGATGTTGGTTTGCCTGAAGGTCAAATGGGTAACTCCGAAGTGGGTCACTTAAACATTGGTGCTGGTCGTATCGTTTATCAAGAATTAACACGTATCAATAAATCCATCCGCGACAAAGAATTTTTTCAATTAGATGTATTAATAGATGCATTTAAAACAGCGAAAGAGAAGAACGTTCCAGTTCATTTAATTGGATTGGTTTCCAAAGGTGGTGTTCATAGTTCACAAGAACATATCTACGCGTTGTGTGAGATGGCAAAACAACAAGGGGTTTCCAATGTATTCATCCATGCATTTACCGATGGTAGAGATTGTGATCCTAAGAGTGGTTTGCATTTTATTCAAGAGTTAGAACAAGAATTAGCTAAAACAACAGGTAAAATTGCATCAGTTGTTGGTCGTTACTATGCGATGGACAGAGATAACCGTTGGGAACGCGTGAAAAAAGCGTACGATTTACTAGTTTTAGGTAAAGGGACAGCCGTTGCATCAGCAGAAGAAGCAATCAAAAATTCATATGCAAACGATATAACTGACGAATTCATTGAACCAGTATATATCGCTGAAAATGGTCAACCAATTGCAACTATTAATGAGGGAGATGTTGTTATTTCTTTCAATTTTAGGACAGATAGACCTCGTGAAATTGTCACAACGTTGACTCAAAAAGATTTCCCAGAATTTGAAATGAAGAAATTAAACCTTCATTTATATACCATGACGAGTTACGATGCAACTTTTGAAAATGTGAACGTCATTTATGAAAAAGACAACCTTGTAAACACCTTGGGCGAGGTACTTACTAAAGTAGATCGTAGTCAAGTACGTATTGCTGAAACAGAAAAATATCCTCACGTAACGTTCTTTTTTAGTGGTGGTCGTGAAGAAGTTTTTCCCAATGAAACACGTATTTTGGTAAATTCTCCAAAAGTTGCTACCTACGATTTACAACCTGAAATGAGTGCACCTGAAGTAAAGGACAAAATCATTGCAAGTATGCAAAACGACAAGCCGAACTTCTTTTGTTTGAACTTTGCAAATCCAGATATGGTTGGTCATACAGGTGTTTATAGCGCGATTCAAAAAGCGGTTGAAACAGTAGATGCTTGTTTAGGAGAAGTAATCGCTGCAGGTAAAGATTTAGGGTATGAATTTCTAGTTATCGCTGATCACGGAAACGCAGATTTTGCATTAAACGCAGATGGTTCACCAAATACTGCACACTCGTTAAATCCTGTACCTGTTGTATTGGTTACCCAAGACGATGTAAAATTAGACAACGGTATTCTAGCCGATGTAGCACCAACGATTTTAGGTCGTTTAGGTATTGCTACACCGCTTGAAATGACAGGAAGAAACTTAGCGAAGTGACTGATAGAATAAATTCTCTAAATTATTAATAGAACAACGCAAGAATATTAACTATTCTTGCGTTGTTCTTCTTTTAAGAAAATAGTTAATTCTTCATACGCTTTTTTAGACTGATCAATAAGCTCTTTAATCCCCTCTTCAATTTCTGTTTCGTTCGTCTTTAAATCTGCATTATGCTCTATGGATTTAGCTATATCACTAAGATGTTGCATTCCCATATACGCATATTTTGGTTTAAATGAATGTGCTAGAGTACGTAAAGATGGGTAATCACGTTGTTCAAACAATGCCGACAATTTTAGCAATTCGTTTGGAGTTTCTACTAAAAACATATTCACCATTTTTTCAATACGATCGATCTTACCTTTTGTGAAATTCACGATGGCATCTAGGTCTACCACTTTGTTAGTTACCACCTCCGTTATTGTTTCTTGTACGTTTGAAGCGCTTGATTTAGGTAGGTGATTTGAGGATTGACTTTCTCTACTTTCATCATATATAATCGAAGCGATTTTTTGATGAAGGTCTTTTTCGTTAAATGGTTTTGATAAGAATCCATTCATACCCATGTTGATACATTTTTCAATTTCCATGGAAGATGTATGAGCCGTCATAGCTATAATTGGTATAGCATTGTATTCTTCATCGCCAAGACGTATTGCTCTTGTGGCTTCGTATCCATCCATTACAGGCATTTGGATATCCATCAAAACAAGATCAAAGGTATTTTCTTGGAGTGCTTTTAGTGCCTCTTCTCCATGATTGGCAACCGTTATTTCAAAATTTGGATTCCACTCCATCAAGGAATCGATAGCTACTAATTGATTGAATTGATTGTCCTCGACAAGCAATAAAGCATATTTGCCTGTTATTTTGTGATCGGTTATATCAAATTTGGTCGTGTTTTCTCCAATTTCTTTAAATAATGTAAATGAAAAAGTAGAGCCTTTTCCTTCTTCACTTTCAATGATTAATTCACTTCCTAATAATTTTAAGAGTTTAGAAACAATCGATAAACCTAAACCAGTCCCGCCATATTTTCGAGTTGTTGAGGATGTTTCCTGTGTGAATGGTTTGGTAATGTTTTCAATGTTTTCTTTTGCAATTCCTATTCCATGATCAATTATCTTGGTCGTAAACGAGACTTTATTGTCAGAAATGTAATTCTGTATAATCTCAACGTTAATGTCTTTATTATTTGAAAATTTAATCGCGTTGGATATCAAATTTGTCATTATTTGAGAAATACGTAATCCATCGGTTTTAATAAAAAGCGGTAACTTCTGGTCGTATTGCAAATGAATTTTGATGTTCTTTTTATCTGCTAAAACTCGAAGGGATGTTACGATATTGTTAATAGTCTCTTTTACTGGAACATTTGTTCTTTCAATTTCAAATTTTCCTGATTCTAATTTGGAATAATCTAAAATGTCATTGATTATCGTTAGTAAGTTATCTGAATTTAATTTTATGACATCTAAATACGAAGTTTGTTTTGGGTTTAATTCGCCAGCTTTATCCATTAAATTAGAAAGACCAATAATTGCGTTCATTGGAGTTCTAATTTCGTGACTCATATTCGCTAAAAATTCTTCTCGTGCTTTTAATGACTCTTCCGCAATTTTATTGGAAGCTTCCAAAGCCATAAGTTTTAGTCTATTATCCTCTATTTCTTTGCGTTCAGAAATATCAGTAAAGGTAGTAACAACCCCTTTTTCATTCGGAAGTAATTCTGCATTGATACTAATCCATGTAACCTCTCCTTCATGAATTCTAACTCCCATAACAACATTGTATATCGACTGTTTAGAATTTATTGCCGCCATGGAAGGGTGTTCATTTCCAGGGAAAGGGGATCCATCCTCTTTGATGCAATTCCAATCAGGGTCTAAAGAGCTTTTACCTGTTAACTGATCTTCAGTTAACTTCAAAATACGACAAGCTGCAGGATTACAACTAATGATTTCACCGCTAAGTTTTTGAACTACAACTCCTTCGGAGATAGTATCGAAAACAGTAATAAGCTCATTTTTTGATTCCACAATAGAACTTTCAAGCTCTTTTCGTAAGGTGATGTCTTTTGCAATCGTATAAATCTCGGAATTTTCAATATTTGGAGACATGGTATATTCTAAAGGAATATATTTTCCTTCTTTCGATTTTACACGCATCTCAAAATTCACTGGATTACCGCTATATAAATCTTTAAAATTAGTTTGAACTTTTTCTTTATCCTCAGGATGAACAATATCTAATATAGGAAATTGCTGAAGCTCTTCTTCTGTCCAGCCTAAAACTTTTGTGTATGCCAAATTTATATGACGCACTTTCACATCCTCCATTTTTCTAAAGGACATTAAATCAACAGATAAATCAAAAAATGATTTATAAATTGCTAATTCATTTTCTTTTTTTCTTGCTACTAATTGAGCTACAACCTCTTTCCCTAATACTGAAAGTGCTAGACGTTGACTGTCATCTAATTTATGCGGTTTTTCATCGATAACACAAAGCGTTCCTAAATTATATCCATCCGGATCTTCTAACGGAAAACCTGCATAAAAACGAATATTAGGGAATCCTTGTACTAGTGGATTATCTTTAAAACGTTCATCTTCTATTGCATTTTCCACTTCAAAGATTTCCTGCCCCATAATTGCATGCTGACAAAAAGAAATGTCACGCGGAGTTTCAGGGACATCAATACCAACTTTCGATTTAAACCATTGCCTATTTTCATCGATTAAACTGACTAAGGCAATAGGTACACCACATATGACAGAAGCCAATTGGGTGATTCGATCAAAAGCTTCTTCTCCAAGCGTGTCCATCACATCGTAGGATTGAAGTGCTTTTAAACGTAAATCTTCGTTTTGTGGAATAGGATTCATAATTTATAGGTATTAGTACGTATAAATATAAGTGTTTTAACCTAACTAATTGAAATTAATACACAATTTTCCACCCTCTTTTTTTCAACACTTCATGAAACGTTACTAATTCTTGTTCTTCAGAAAGTTTTTCGTAGATAAATTTAAATTCCAATTTGTTCTCTGAAATTGGGAAAGCATTTAATTTATATGGAAATGAAAGTTCCATTTGCTCATTTTGCTTTTCGATGGAAAAAAGATATAGCCGCAATAATTGGATAGATTCATTGTCACTAAGTGGAAAATCAGTCGATTTTATAGAAGTAAATAAATGAATTTGTTTTTTTGCACGCGTAAATAAGACATTCAACCTTCGGTGACCATTTCTACGATTTAATGGACCCATGCGTAACTGGAATTTTCCTTGCGTATTTTTACCATATCCAATAGAGATAAATAGTCTATCACATTCCTCTCCTTGTACTTGCTCCAACGTTTTGAAAAAACCTAAACCATTGGTAGTGTTCTCCAATATTTTTTCTTGCGTATGCATTGGTAATTGTTCCCAAATGACATCCAATTGTTGTTGAGAAAAAGCGACAATTCCTAGCGTTTCGGTTGGGTTTTCTAAAGCTTGTTCTATAGCAACAGCAAGTAATTTTGCTTCTTCTTTGTTTGCTCTTTCTTGAAATATTCCTTGCGCACAATAATGAAGTGTAATTGGATTAGATACTTGATTAAACGTAGGGTAGCCAACAAGAGAATTGTTGTAAAAATGTTTATTCGAAAAAGCAATCAATGCAGGGTGTTCACTGCGATAATGATGGGTTAATTGTGTTGTTTTCCAATAAAAGGAGCTGTGATGTAGTAGGTCCATTTGCTCTGATTTTTTAGAGAAATAACTACCAGGCGACATCTGTTTGCTATCCCCGCATACCAATACTCGATCCGATCGTTGCAATGCTCCTAAGGCATGGGTCAATGGTAATTGACTCGCTTCGTCAAATACCACCACTTCAAAAAGGGATGTTTGCATAGGAAAACTACTTGCTAATTGTCCTGGTGTACATAACCAAATCGGATTTAATAGCAGAATCCATTCCTTTGCATCACTTGCTAATAATTCTCGGATTGTTTTTCCGTGTCTAGTTTTTGAAAATTCTTTAATTAATAGCGTTTTCCCTTTTTTTAATATAGCTTTTAATTCTTTATCATCGGTAGATAATTTTGCACTTGGCGTTTGTAATAATTGATGGTAGTAGTGAAATCTATGTAATTGATTCGCATGAATTTGCTCCATAAATTCTTCTTGCTCTTCCTTTTCAAGAACTAAAATTTCATCTAATTTTTGTGTCAGTTTTTCTCCCGAAAACTTTCGTAATTCTGGAAATAATGATTCAACGCGAATTAAATTAGCTTTTAAAACAATCTTTTCAAGTAAAGCAAAATCCTCTGCATTCTGAATTAAAGAATACATCGGACTACTTAACTGTCGGAATAACGATGCAAAGGGTATAGATTGGGTAAAGGTATCCGTTAATTTTCCTGCCAGTTCTTGTAAATTCTCACGATCATAAATTTTGAAATGACGCGTGCAAAGTTGAAGGAAATCGTTAATTCTCGAATTGTTTTGAACAATCTTTAATCGTTTTTCTTGGGTATATTGAGTTACCTTACTAAGTGTGTTTTCGTTTGATTTCTCCCATTGGTAAAGCATTTGATATATACTTTCTAACTCCGATGTTAGTGGTTGAACGCCTAATTGCAATAGTTTTATTTCCACCTCAGCTAATTCTGTTTTTTTAGCTAGATAAAGCAGAGTGTGGTTTAACAAAGTAGCTAGATTCAAATTCACATCCTTTAATTCAGACAAAATTTTCTTCGTGGCTTTTCTTTTTTGAAACCAATTTCCCTTATCAAGTAGTTCTATCCAAGATTTTACCTGTGTTTCATTGGGGATATTTTTCCAGTTTTTTTCTTCGGAGGCTACTAATTGAAACGCTTTTTCCTTTTTCTGGAATTCCAAATACAGCTTTCTGAATTTCTTCTTTTCATTCTCTTTTTGAAAAAGCGAGTAATATTTTTTGATGGACTCATTTTCCAATAATTGGGCAAAAACCACCTCTTTTTTTAATTCTTCAAGCTCAGATAAGGTGGTAACTCCAAATTCCTGTTGGAAATAGTCTGCATGATTTAAAAATTGAGTTACTATTTCATCTAGTTTACTCTCTGTATCAAAACATGCTTTTTGAAAATAAGATAGGGAGGCGATACTCGCATGTTGTTCATACAATGTTTTTACAGCTTCTCGATTTATTTCCCAATCCTTCATTGCTGGTGCATCTGAAAAATAAGGTGTATCGTCTATGTTTTTGCTGTCAAGATGGGTTAAAAATTGTGCGTAAGAAATTCCTCCAACTAATTCTTTTGCGGTTAGTTTGTCTAATAGTTGTTGTAATTGATTTCGTTTTTGTTCACTTAAATAAAGTGAGTTTTTGGTATTGAAAGAACTATTCTCCAACCATTTCCATGTTGAGAATAAATGTTCTGTTAGCTGTTTTGTGGTTGTATCGCTTGCTATAATAAATGAATAATGACGCAACGATGCTTTTGCTAATTTTTTTTGAATAACATCTAACGCTGTCTTCTTCTCAGAAACTACTAATTGTGCAGTATTACTAAGTAATTGTTTGGCTAATAGATTACTAATTACCTCCGATTTCCCTGTTCCAGGAGGACCTTCCACAACACAATTATCCTTCGATAAATAATCGAAAACTTTATGCTGGTCTTTGTCTAAGGAACTAATTTTTCCTTTGCTAAATGGTATCTCAGGTTGATCGACCGGCTTTTCATTACCGAGTAATTCTTGAATTAAAGCATTTGGTTTCTGTGCTTTAATTTCTTCCAGTTCTTTGACTAATAAAAAGCGATGGTGATGAAAATTTCCCGCTATCAAACAGTTGGTATAACTAAATTGTAGTTCGCGAAAAATAGATAAAAGATAAGTGTTTTTTTCTTCGAAGTTTTCCATCGAATCGAGCAGAGACCAGGAAATGTCATTTTCTGCCAATGCATTTTTTAAATAAGGATTTAAAAACGCATCTTCTAGATCAAACGTAATTGAAAGCTGATTACTTTTTAGATTTAGTGTAGGTTGAATAGGGATTAACCATACTGGAGTAGGGGTGTCAGTAAGGATACAAACCGTATCTTTTGCAAAACATAAGGTGTGGGTATCCGTTGATTTATGAATAGAAGTAGAGAAGGAAAGTAAACGTTTCCATGCTGGAGTATATTCAAAAAGTTGAGGAGAGATAAGGGAATTGTCTACGTAGATGATTTGCTTGCTTTCTCTCGAACAAGTAACTAAAATGTCAGACGAAGGGATGGCTAATAACTCTTCTAAATATTCCTGAAAATTAGTATGTTCTTGAGAAGTTTCCATCACGGTAATACCCTTGTTTTGTTACTCAAAGGTAAGAAAATATAGCTATTTCTAAGAATTACCTTTATCTTTGTTTCATGACTGAAAACTTCTTTCTTACTGGTAATACACGTGAAGAACAATATGTTTCACTTCTACCTCAGTTAGAAGCTTTGATAGATAAGGAAACGAATCTAACTGCTATATTATCCAATGTATCTGCCGCTTTAAAACAACAATTTGACTTTTTTTGGCTTGGATTTTACTTAGTAGATAACGATAATCTAGTACTGGGACCATTTCAAGGAACGGTTGCTTGTATGCGTATTGCAAAAGGGAAAGGAGTATGTGGAACTGCATGGGAACAAGCTACTTCCCAATTAGTTCCTGATGTAGATGCTTTTCCAGGACATATTGCGTGTAGTAATGCTTCCAAAAGCGAAGTGGTTATCCCGATTTTTAAAATGAATAATGTGGTTGCCGTACTGGATGTGGATAGCGACAAATACAATGATTTTACTTCCGTAGATATTTTATATTTAGAAAAATTATGCAATTGGTTAAGTACTTATTTTTAATACTTCTTGGAAGTGTTACCTATGGCTGCGCGCTTCAAGGTTCTATCGATGGTGGACCAAGAGATACACGTGCGCCACAAGTGGTAAATAGTAATCCTAAAAACGAAACTACAAATTTTCAATCTTCTGAAATTAAGATGAAAATGAATGAGTTCTTTAAATTAAACGATCCAACGACGACTATGTTTATTGTGCCTTCGGATGTTAAATTGGAAGCTGTAGCTCAAGATAAAGAACTTATACTAAAAATAAAAGGCCAACTTCAAAAAGAAACTACCTACGCAATCTACCTTAATAAAACGATTAAAGACATCCATGAAAGCAACGACACCCTGATGACGTATGTCTTTTCAACAGGAAATTGGATTGATTCACTGACTTATTCTGGCGTTGTGTTAAATGCCTTAAGTCGTTTGCCTTATCCAAAAATTAATGTCTGCTTATTATCGGATACGGCAACTAACTTTTCGCAAAAAGCAAACTATTTTACTACCACAAACGACAAAGGTGAATTTTCTTTTTCCTACCTAAAACAAGGAAAGTATCATGTAATTGCATTCGACGATAAAAGCAAAGACATGATTCCTCAGGCATTTGAATCCGTTGGTTTTACTAACCAGCCAGTTAATATTGCTAAAAACACCAAAGATTCTTTACCAATTTTAGTTTTCCCACCAACACCAAAACGCTTGATAAGACACGCAAGTTTTGTGGGGCCTAATCAAATCATACTTGGTGCGAACAACGAACTAAAATCTGCTCGTTTCTTTTTAAAAGACAAAGAAATTAAACCTTTCATACAACCACATGGAACCGATTCCTTGAGTTTGTTTACAGACGTTCAAACACTCGATACCATACCGCTTTATATTCAAACTTCGACCTCTAAGGATAGTGCGTACCTTCGTTTGCCTTTAAAGGAGAAACAAAAAGCTCCTCGTTTTTGGACGGATAACAAACAACTTCCAATGCAGCCTATAGTTGTTTATTTTTCAGATTTAGTATCCAGTTTCAATAAAGATTCCATCCAAGTTTTCGCCAATGATACACTCCCTATAGTGTTTCAAGTTACTAAAAATTCGGAAAATTCCATAGCGATCCAACTTCCTAAAAACGAATTTAAAAACTTGAAAGTAAGACTTTTAAATAACTCACTTCGTTTTGAAAATTATACTGGAAATTACAAAACGGAACTTCCAATTACAGTGATAGAGGAAAAACAAATTGGAAACGTCATCGCAAAAATAGATTCCATTCCTACTGGAACCATCATCGAATTGTTTCAGGGGACAAATCGGATGGAATCTCACATCAAACAAGCCAATGAAAAAACGTACACCTTTGGATACTTAGAAAAAGGCGATTACAACATTCGTTTTATCTTAGACGAAAACAAAAATGGTCGCTGGGATACTGGAAGTTTGACGCTTAAAAAACAAGCAGAAGAAACACGTTGGTGGAATGAAGCGATTACCGTTCGACCGAATTGGGATATTGAGGTGGTATTGGATTTGAAAAAGGGGAGGTAGATATATTGCTATTCCTTCAACCGATAACTGACACTTCTTCCTCCAGCTTCTTCTTTTATTAAAATTCCGTGAACTACTAACTCATTGATATCACGTACTGCTGAATCTTTGGAGCACTTAGCTATTTTTGCCCACTTAGAGGAAGTTAATTTTCCATCAAAACTATCCAATAATTTATTTAATATTTTTTTCTGACGCGCGTTCACTTTAATTTCATTGTACTGATTCCAAAAGTGAGCTTTAAATAAAATGCGACCTAATAGCTCATCCGAATTTTTCAATGTAAGGGTTAAACAATCTAAAAACCAACACATCCAACGTGTAATATCCAATGAACCTTGTTGCGTAGTTTCAAGTATCTCATAATAATTTTTACGTTCTACTCTAATTTGAGCAGACATACTGTAAAAACGTTGATTGCTTTTATCGGATCGCGCTAATAACATATCTGTCAATGCGCGCGCTATTCTTCCATTTCCGTCTTCAAACGGATGTATGGTTATAAACCAAAGATGAGCTAAAGATGCTTTTAGTACTAAATCCAATTGATTTTCTTCATTATACCATTCTAAAAAGCGCTTCATCTCTTGTTCAATATGAACTGAATCCGGGGCTTGAAAGTGAATTCGTTCTTTACCTAACGCTCCTGAAACAACTTGCATTGGTCCATTAGTATCCTCGCGCCAATTTGCTACCTTAATTTTATACATTCCACTTCTACCTGTTGGAAAAAGGGATGCATGCCAGCCAAACAACCTTTCTTTGGTTAATTTACTGAAACAATTTTGTGTTGCATCCAACATCATTTCAACGACACCGTCTACATTTCTTTCAGAATCGACCGCACCTACGTATTCAATTCCTAATCGACGTGCAATGGAAGAGCGAACTTCCTCTGAATCTAAAAATTCACCTTCTATTTCAGATGTCTTTAGTACATCTAATGTCAAGGTATCCAACATTGCTTCGTTTTTCAACTGAAAACCAAGCGTTTCCATTTTACCCATCAAACGACCTTGCAAATTGCGAACTTCGCTTAACAGTGGAATTAATAGATCATTGCGCCATGTGAAGTGTGGCCAATCTGGTTTTTGATAGATATATGATTTTATTCGTTGCATAATATGCGTTAAATATAGGTATTATTCGACGCAAATTATCTATTCGTTGCATTATTTGATACGAATAAGTGAATTAATCGTTGCAAAAAAATATATGATAATGAATTATTTAACCCAATTTTTACTTGGATCTAATCTTGTATGCAAAACAGCATGAATTAATACTTCTTGATTTTTTATACTAAAATGAACCATAAAAGGATATTTTTTCAATGGTAAACAATGAATTTCATCATACCTTAATTGAAAAAAAGGATTTTTTGAGAGAGTCAAAAAATATTTATCTAAATACTTTTCAAATTTTTCTCCTAAACCTAAAGATTGCGCATTGTAATAATCAATAGCTGATTGAATATCTGCTATTGCACGTTTATCTAAAGATAATTGAAATTTCATTTATTTTACTTTCAATTGCTTTCTAGCTTCTTCCCAAGAAATATAGTCTTCTTTTTTAGCCGTTTTGATACGATCTCTAACAATTGTTTTATGTTCCTCTGGAATAGCATCAACAGGAATAGTAAAATCAAATCCTAGATTTTTCACTAATTCCATAAAGAAAGTAAGTTTAGCATCCGGAATTTTAAGTGTTATTTCTGTCATTTTACTACCTATTAATCATTTATACAAATTTAAACTAATTCGTATAAGTATCAAAATTTATAACAATAGAATATTACTTTTACCGCATGAATTCCGCCTTCGCTTCTTGGAAAATTTACCTTGCGATTCTCTTTGGTTTGAGCATCACAGGCTATCTATTATTCAATAGTTTAAACCAAACTCACTTCATTCAAACAACGCAACAAGGAACACATTGCTGGAAGGATGTAAACCACAATAACAAGATTGATTATAGTGATTCCCAAGAATTTTATTCATGCAAAAACGGAACATTCAAACAAGAAGAGTTAAACGACATTATCACTGAAATTTCTTGGACTTCGTCTTCTATATTTTGGTTGTTTCTTGCAATTTTATGCATGGTTGGTCGTGATTTTGCCTACATGTTGCGTATTCGAATTCTAACCAAAAAACAATTAACCTGGAAAAAGGCCTTTAATGTCATTTTACTTTGGGAATTTGCCTCAGCGCTTTCTCCTGGAGTTGTTGGCGGCGCTACGGTTGCGATGTTTATTCTGAATAAGGAAAAAATTAATTTGGGTCGCTCGACGGCCATTGTGATGATTACCGCCTTGCTAGACAATCTGTTTTTCATTTTATTAATCCCATTTGTGTTTTTCTTTATTTCGTCCGACCTCCTTTTTCCAAATGCGACTTGGGTAGATAAAAGCATTTCTTTGGTGTTTTGGGGTGGATTCGGAATTATTGCACTGGTTTGTGTCCTGCTTTTTATAAGCGTTTTTCTATATCCAAAAGCAATTGGTCAGCTCTTATATAAATTGTGTCGACTTCCGTTTTTGAATAAATTTCAAGACAAAATGCTGAGTTTACAGCACGATTTACAACTTACATCCACAGAAATGAAACAAGAAAATAAGCGTTTTTGGTTGGGAAGTTTTGGTGCTACAATTCTTTCATGGACCAGTCGTTATTTGGTGATTAACTGTGTTTTGGCTGCCTTTTTACCCATCTCATTTTTCAACCACATCTTTATTTTAGGCAAACAATTAGTGCTATGGATTTTTATGTTAATCAGCCCAACTCCTGGTGCAAGCGGTATCGCAGAATTCGCTTTTGGTGAATTAATGGGCGAGTTCAGTTCGTCGATTTTGTTAATCGTTGCTCTTGCAGTTATTTGGCGACTTATCTCGTATTTTCCCTACCTCCTCATTGGTTCGATTTTATTGCCTAAGTGGTTGCAGAAAAAAGCGTGAAAAAGATTATCTTTGCACCAAATTATTAGCAAATTACCATGAGTGCAATCGAACTTTCAGAACAAGAAATTCAACGTAGAGAAAAATTAGACAAATTACGCGATTTAGGAATCAATCCTTATCCTGCAGATTTATATCCTGTAACAGACACAGCAAGCGCTATTTCTGAAAATTTCGAAGACGGTAAAACGGTGTGTATTGCAGGTCGTTTGATGAGTCAACGCATCATGGGAAAAGCTTCCTTTGCAGAATTATTAGATAGCACAGGAAGAATCCAAGTATATTTCAACCGCGACGAATTGTGTCCGGGGGAAGATAAAACGCTCTACAATGAGGTTTTCAAAAAATTGTTAGACCTTGGAGATTTCGTTGGGGTGAAGGGGTACGTTTTCAAAACACAAGTAGGTGAAATATCAGTACACGTTCAAGAATTCACTTTACTTTCCAAAGCTTTAAAACCACTTCCGCTTCCTAAAACGGATGCAGAAGGAAATACGCACGATGCTTTTACGGATCCTGAATTGCGTTACAGACAACGTTATGTAGATTTAGTGGTGAATCCACACGTAAAAGATACGTTTATCAAACGTACGAAAGCAATGACCTCCATGCGTAATTTTTTCAATGAAAAAGGGTATTTAGAAGTAGAAACGCCAATCTTACAACCAATTCCAGGTGGAGCATCTGCACGACCATTTATCAGTCACCACAATGCTTTAGATATTCCGTTGTATTTACGTATCGCGAATGAATTATATTTAAAACGTTTGATCGTTGGTGGATTTGATGGTGTGTACGAATTCGCAAAAGATTTCCGTAACGAAGGAATGGATAGAACGCATAATCCTGAATTTACCGTAATGGAAATTTACGTAGCCTACAAAGACTATAACTGGATGATGGATTTCACCGAACAAATGATTGAAAAAGTTGCAACAGACGTATGTGGAAGCACAGAAATCACTGTTGGACCTAATAAAATATCCTTAAAAGCACCTTTCAAACGTATTTCCATGCGTGATTCTATTTTGGAATTCACAGGGTTTGACATCAACGGAAAAAGCGAAGATGAATTACGTGCTGCTGCAAAAGGAATGGGCATCGAGGTAACAGAATCGATGGGGAAAGGAAAATTAATTGATGAAATCTTTGGGGAAAAATGTGAAGGAAACTACATCCAACCAACGTTCATTACGGATTACCCAATTGAAATGTCGCCTTTGTGTAAAAAACACCGCGATAATCCAGAATTAACGGAGCGTTTTGAGTTGATGATCAACGGAAAAGAAGTTGCGAATGCATATTCTGAGTTGAACGATCCAATCGACCAACGTGAGCGTTTTGAAGAGCAATTACGTTTGTCTGAAAAAGGAGATGATGAAGCAATGTTTATCGATCAAGACTTTTTACGTGCGTTGGAATACGGTATGCCACCAACATCCGGTATGGGGATTGGTATCGATCGTTTGGTAATGTTATTGACAAACAATTCATCCATTCAAGAAGTATTGTTCTTCCCACAAATGCGACCAGAAAAATTCCAAACAGGACCAGACTTGAAAGCATTTCAATCGATTGGTGTACCAGGAACGTGGGCAGAACACATGGCGAAAGCAGGTTTCTCCAGCGTAGACGAATTGTTAGAAGCAAAACCTACAGCAGTTCACCAAAAATTGAACGGTTACAGAAAGAAGAATAAATTAGAAATTCCAGCATTGTTGATCGAAGAGGTGGAAGCGTGGTATGGGAAGTAGGTTATTTTAATACAGAAGGTCACAAGAAATTGCGGCCTTTTTTTTACCTGCTTTCTGAAAACATTTTAATCAAATCTGAAACCTGTTCATCTTTCTTATTTAGTTGCAGTTTTAAGTCATTAATTTCTTCTTTTAAATACTTAATCATTTCATTCTGAAAATCTAATTGTACTTGTGAATAATTATTTACAACTGCATTTGTTATCAACTTGTTATTATTAAAGTTATTGACCTGATTTTGTTCTTCTGTTAACATATCAGATAGATTTATCTCAAATATTTCTGATAGTTTTTGTAATCTTTCAAAATCAAGTTTTACATCACAAGTTTCTATTTTACTATATTGTCTCTGTGAAATTCCCATTTTCGATGCGACATAATCTTGAGTAAGATTTTTCGATAATCTTAAACTTTTGATTCTATGATGTATATTCATTCTTAAAAGATATTTAGGATTATTAATTTCAGGCTAAACATGAACTATTTATGTTCTAAAATAGAATTAAAATTACAATTTTAAAGGGAAGTAATAGAATATTTTTGATGAAATTTATTTTTAATGACTACTTATCCTTTAAAAAGAATAATTGTAATTTATAACATAAGTGAATTAATTGATCTTGAATTCTTTTTAAAAAAAGAATGTAGTGATTTAAAATCACACCTAACTCAATTAGATTTTGAGTTAGAAAAATCTATATTTAAACCTGATATACAAATATATAAAGGAAAAACCAACTCAAATTATTCATTTATCATTCATATTGATAATGAAGATTACGTATCATATATTAACAGATTTTCATCCTATGAAAAGTAGTCTTTTTTTTATATTTATATTGATTTTTAATACTACCTATAGTCAAATTCCTAATCTTACAACAATTGTAAAAAAAACTGATAAATCTATTGTAAAAATATTTACATTAGACAATAAAGAACAATTTATTTCACAAGGATCTGGTGTTTTAATTGGTGAGAATGGCATAGGAATAACAAATTTTCATGTACTGAATGGAGCTAAAAAAGCTATTATAATAAATTATTTAGGACAAAAAGCCGAAATTAATTCTATTGTTGACTATTCTGAAGAAAAAGACTTAGTTAAATTTCAATTTAACAAATCGAATTTCAGTTTTATACCAATTCAACTATCATTATCAAAAACAGAAAAAGGACAAAATGTTTTTACATTAGGTTATCCAAGCGGTTTTGAAATTGAAGGAGGGAGTACATTAAGTACTGGGATTATATCAGGTTTTAGAAAAGTTGATAATCAAAATTTTATTCAAACAACAGCACCTATTACTCATGGTTCAAGCGGTGGTGGCATGTTTGATGAATTGGGAAGACTTTGTGGAATTACAAGCGGAACATTTGCATCTGACATCGAGGATTTACATGCTAATCTAAATAAAGTAATTCCTATTTCTGAATTAATTACTTTAAATAAAAGTCTAAATATGTCGTTAGATGATTTTTATAACGCTATATCCTACAACAATACTTTTATTTTAGCCATGGAGGCATATGAGTCTTTAAACTTTGAAAAAAGTATTGAATTGTTTGATGAGTACTTAAAAACATTTACAAATAATCAATTTGCATGGTTTCGATTAGGAAACTCTTATAATCAAATTGGAAGGCACACACGTGATAAATCAACCCTTAACAATTCAATTTATTGTTTATTAAAAGCAATTGAATTAGATAAAAATTACTATTATGCACATTTTCAATTGTCATATGTTTATAGCTATTTAAAAGAATATGAAAATGCTTTTAAGCATGCTTTTATAGCAAAGTCAATAGAAACAAATACCTATGGTGTTAATCATTTAATTGGATATTTATATAGCTTGAACAATAATTATATAAAAGCATTGGAATTCTTCAATAAAGCCATTGAAATTAATGAAAATGATCAAACACGACTTGAAATGGCATACTCTTTTTTAAGTCTCTCTAATAAAACCGAAGCAGAAAAAAACTTTAAGCGTAGTTTAGAAATAAATCCAAACTATCAAGAATGTTTATTTCAATATAGTTTGTTTTTATTCAATAATAATAGAAGAAACGAATGTTGTTATTATTTAAAAAAGTTATACACTTTAAATCCAAACTATAACAATCAGAATATCGGAAAAATAATAAACTCTAAATGTAAATAAATAATTCATTTTTAACTTTTATATGCCTAATATGACAAAATTCATTATCACTATTATTATTTTCATAAGTTTTAACACTTATTGTCAAAACAATTCTAAATCCTATAATTGTTATAACACTAATTTGTTTAAAGTTTTGCCTGACAATTCTCTTAAACTTATAAATCAGAAAAATGAAGAAACTACTATTACTTTAAATAATAAAACAATATTAATACAGGGTAAAATCGAAGGTGACACTTATTTGGAGCAATTTATAATCACAGGGGCTAAACAAGATGAAGATGGTCTTATTGTTTACACAACTAATTTATCAGGTGAAAAAGGTGATTTATTTATGTTTTTTAAAGATAACATTATGAGAGAAACATTTTTAAAAGAAATGAACCAAACTGTTGTACAAACATATTATTATAATAAATAAAATAGATTACATAGGTGTATCGCTTATATTCTTTTTAATTCGAAAAAAAATAGCCGTTAACTAACAATAGGAAGGATTCAATAGAATAAAAATAATAGAAATAGAAATGGTTATTTTTTTCATGTAATTATATCTATATAAATGTATCATCTTAATTATTTAATAAAAACTAAATTATTAACATTAAAAATTATGAAATATTATTCTCTTTGTATCTTATTTATTTTGCCATTATTGACCTATTCACAGATTAAAATTTTAGCAAGTGAAACTAATATATTTGATGCTGATGAAATTGTTTATACTTCAAAAGACAAAAAGCCAGTAACAGGAATTGTCTATGAAATGTATAAGAATGGACAACTAGATATTGAAGTTAATTTTTTGAATGGTAAAGAAAATGGCATATTTAAATGTTGGTATGAAAATGGTAATCTAAAAATGCATGATAATAGATTAAATGGAGAATTAAATGGTATTCGAAGAACATGGTACGAAAATGGGCAAATAGAGTTTGAAGGCAATTTCATGTTAGGTAACAAAGATGGTCTAATTAAAGAATGGTATGAAAATGGACAATTAAAATCCGAAGAAAATTTTATCAATGGATTAAGGTTTGGTTGGCAACGTGTATTTTCCTCAAAAGGAGAAAGTTTAGGAAATGTTTATTTAAAAGATGGTAATGGTACCTTAACAGTTTTTTATGAAAATGGACAAAAAGAATATGAGCTATCTTACTTAAACGGTAAAGAAAACGGTATTAGTAGGGGGTGGTATAGAAGTGGCTCCCAACATTGGGAGTATAATATTATTAATGGAGAATTGACAGACAAAAATAAAATTTGGAACGAGAATGGATTATTAGCTGAAGAAACTAATTATAAAAATGGAAAAAAACATGGGTTCAATATCATTTATTTTAAAAATGGAAAAAAATCACAAGAAATACTATTTTTAGAAGATTTATGGATTTCAGATAAGTGTTGGGATGAGGATGGAAATGAATATCAATGCGAACATTTATAAATATTTTACACAAACACAAATCCTTTAAAATTCAACGGAGTAATGATTTCCGTTTTCGCCGTTGGATACGCATTTGTAAAAGCAAGCGTTACTTTATGGTTTTTCTGTGCGTTCCACTTCATTTCGAATGCGGTTAATTCTCCGTATTGTTCTTCGATATAATCCACCTCGCGTTGTTGTTTGTTTCTCCAAAAATAACTTTTGGTAGAAATCCCTTTCCACGCCTTCATTTTCAGGCGTTCTGAAACCAAGAAGTTTTCCCAAAGTGAACCAATGTCGTTTCGTAATTCCAAGGGTCTAAAATCATCGATAATTGCGTTGCGAATTCCATTGTCCCAAAAGTAAATTTTACTCATCTTCGTGACCTCTTTTCGATCGTTGGTACTATAAGATTTTAGACGAAAAACAACAAAGGATTTTTCTAATAAGTCAATGTAATTTTCAACAGTTTCGGATTTCACTTTTAAGGCATTCGCTAATTCATGAATGGAAACTTCCGAACTCACTTGATAGGCTAGTAACTTCAATAATTTATCCAATAATTCTGGTTTACGAATATCTTTCCAAACCAATACGTCTTTGTATAAATATTGTCCTGCTAAATTTTTCAATAATACTTCTGCATCATTAGGGTTTAAGACAACATCTGGGTACGAACCATAACGCAAATGAAAAGGAAGTTGTTGTTCCAATTCAAAAGAAGATTTTGTTGGGTAAATCTCCGCTTGTGCAAATGGATATAAATGAAATAAAATGTGTCTTCCTGTTAAAGGTTCAAATACCTTGTCTGAAATTTCCAACGCCGATGAACCAGTTGCCACAAACTGTACCTCTGGGAAATTATCGATCATCATCTTCAATAAAATCCCAGGATTGAGAATACGTTGTACCTCATCTATCACCACAATCTGATACCCGCCTACTAAATCTTTAATTCCTGAAAGATTTATATTATCTAAACGTGTTCGAACTGCTGGATCATCCCCATTTAGCCATAACATTTGCTGCCCTTCAAACAAATCCTTTAACAATGTTGTTTTACCAACTTGTCGCGCACCTGTCAACACAAGTACTTTTCGCTTGTTTAACCAATAGGTCAACTGATGTTTTAAGAGGCGATTTACGGAACTCATTAGATTTAATCTTTATTCAAAAGTAGTATATTTTCCAATATAATAGAAAAAAAACTATATAAAATTTCCATTATACTAGAAAAAAAACTATGTAAAATTTCCATTATATAAAAAATGAACCTTTACAACGGTAAAATAATCCGTATTTACTTGCATAAAAACTACTAGCGTTTCATTTCTTCAAAAAGTTCATTGACACGATTTGGGCAAGATACACAGAATTGAGTGTGAATTTTTTCTGAATCCATGATTTGAAAAGGAATTCCATATTGACCATAAAAAAGTTCACACCATTCATTATCTGTCATTTTAGTACGACTTTCATATAATAAATTCAAATAATTTTGTTCGTATTGGATTTGATATTCGTTCGATAAAAAAGAAGAATGATTGTAAGCTAATTTGAGGTAAATTTTTAAGACTTCTGGATGATCCAAGAATTCGGTACACAAGTCAATAGCCAATGGAACGTTTTGAAAATAACATAACAATTTCGATAAAGCAACCACACGTTCAGGGGACAATTGATGACTAAAACGATAAAATTCGACGATTTGAATCAAGCTACTATTCACGATATCACTGTATTCAATAATTTTTTCAGGACCAACAGAAGCTATTAAGGTCTGGATGACATTCAAATTTGCAACCGCGACATTTAAGTAAAAAACCGAGTCCAACTGATAAGAAGTCAATAAAGTGTTTAATCGATCAAATGTTTTTTCAATGAGTTCTTTATTCACCATCCCTTTTTTTCCTTCTTGCTGAATTTTTTTCACTAATAAACAAGCATGGAGGTAATGAAATTGCGGAGACAAATGTTCTGCAGCTCCACATTTATCAAACGCTTTAGCTACTTCTCCTTCTAATTGACTCAATTGAGAAGCACTCGCTGAATCTTTTAACAAATGGTAGCGATAGAACGCAATATCGTGATGTAAAATGTGTGAACTTGAAAAATCACCTGATGGGAATGTTAAGCGCAAGAAGTCCTTTCGAGATAAAGAATCTACGGTGGTTAAATAATATGCTTTTTCATATAATTTACTGAGTTTTTCATCATTGATGGTATGCAATTGAGTTCCAGTTTTTCGATAAAAAGAAGAGTCAAAATCCCTTTTTACGTAATAAAATGCGGTTTTTTTATTAAAATATTTCACGGAATGAATGACAACCACTACCCTACGTTCATCATTTAAAATATCTGTTGGTTGCTCATTTTTAGAATTGTTTAAATACCCTAGCAATTGATCTTTAGGAAGCATTGCTAAAAAACGCCATTTCTTATCTTTTTGTGTTTTTTCATAAAAATGATTCCAGTCCACCTGGGAAGACTTATAATAGCGTGTTGATTTCGATGTGAGCGGTTTTAATTTTGTCAACAAGTTTTGTGCACGATCTTGGTGTAGACGTTTGTTGATTAAACTATCGCCTTCAACCGAACAAAAACCTTGAATATTTACGTCTGTTATGGTCAAATTTTTCAATTGATAACGATCAATCAATTCTGCAAAAGAAGTTTCTTTTGGTGTTGTTTCTCCTACAGGAAAATGGAGTGTCAACGTATCGCTAAAATATTCGATTTCAAATGAATAATCATCTTTTGGAACGGGAGGATAATAGGGAACATCTAATAATTCAAGTATTAATTCTCCTGGATAATTGGTAAGGTAAACAACATGGCAAATTTGCTTGTTATGGATATATACTAAGTTATGATTCCACCAACCGGATACATCTTTCGGTACTTTCCCGATCTTGTATTCAAAATAATTCGATTCAAAATTAACCAATTTATACCTCCCAAAACGCTTAAGAAAGGAAACAGAATCAGCTGACATTATGTAATTGATAAACTTAAAATTCTTGCGTTTTTTTCGTTGTTTAAATCCCTTAATCAATTCATCGCGGTACACAGGAGCAAGTAACTTTCCAGAGGTTCTTTTTTTTGCATTACGGCGACTAGCTTCGTCAGTGTAAGCTGGATTTCCGCAGGCAAAAGGTTCAAAAGGCATAATTTCAATTGCAAAACCATCCCATTTATTTTGGATCACCGATTTAATAAACGTTTCATTTTCAAACCTTAAAATAAAATTGTTATCCTTGATGGCGACAGAAACACCTGGAAAATTCTCCCATTCATCTTTACAAGATTCGCAACTAACTGTGTCTGATCTTAATTCATAAGGATACGTTAAGTTTTGTTGCTTTGGGACTATAGCTTGTAGTCTAGCTATCTCTTTGGAATTTGTATAAGGGAAAAATGCTTTGCTTTCTGTGAATGTGTAAACATAAAGTACTTCTGCAAATTTTTGACATGCATAGATACGTTTAGTCGTTGTATCAATACTTATTGAAAGTCCAGTTACCTGATATTCTGGGTGCACAATGTTTTTATAATGACCTTTAGAATTAACCCAAGAAAAAACCAAACTTCGCGCAATTTCTTTGATTGAATAAGTTTGAAAGAGTTTATTTTTAATTTTTACTGATGCATTATAGGAAGTGTATGCAACATTTTCTCCTACATAATAATTGGAAGGAGCCCCATAAAATTTCGCTCGATCTTGTGGGTTTGCAACTAATTTATTGTTTAATTCTATATGACTTAACTCACCCTTTGTCAACATGTATTTGGCGTGATGATTGGATGCAACATATAAGATGGAATCATTATATAATGGCTTTAATTGATGAGAAATTCTTGTTGAATCAATAAGGGATTTTATTTCATGCTCCAATAATTTCTTATTGATATTCATAGGATTGATTTGCCCGTAAATTTTATTAAAGGATAATAGAATAAAAGACAGGAACATTAAGAAATGTAGAAGTTTCATAACATCATATAGGTTGTAATCTTTTAAACATAAAACGATGATATGTAAAATATATTCTATTTATTGAACAAAAAAAACCGTAATTACCAAGTAATTACGGTTTAATATTAAATAACGTAAAATTAATTGTACTTCATTCTACCTTTCAATTTTTTAAATATTTTAATCTTAGGAAGCTTAATATTTAAGTGTTTCTTCTTTTTAGTTTCACCATTTGACTTAGTATACTTACGATATACAAAAGGATTCTCAGGAATAGTTCTAGCATATCCTATAGAAATTTCATGACTCGGACCAGTGTTGAAATGTTTGCTTAACGCTGCATTATTGTAAGTGTATACAAACCTCCATCCTAAATCTAAAAACACACCAGCGCTTGCAACAATTGTATTATCGGTTCTATAACCTGCACCTACCCAAATCAATTGGTTTAATAGAAAGTTCAAATCTGCACTTACGTTAATTGGTGCGCCCACAATACTTCTAAAAGATAAAGTTGGGTAAAAAACATAAAAGCCATTATCCCATCGGAATTTATATCCAGTAGATATAAACAAATTGTTACTCTTCATGTCAAACATACTGTGTTTGGACGTTGTATCTATGATAGAAGCAGGTAATCTATTTCCTAATACGGTTGGTAAGCTAACATTAAGGTCGAAATTTGGTGTTACCATGGAAAATCCAAATCCCAGATTCACTCCAAATTTATTTATCCCAGGTTGATTCAATGTTGGATCATCTAACTGACGGTAATACAAATTAGTTGCGTTTAGTGTGTTTTGCGTAAATCCAAGGCGCATACCATATGAAAAGGACATTCCACCATTGCTGCGGGTAAAATGTTTGTAAGCAACATTTCCAGCAACTTCTAATTGATTGTAACCGCCAAAATTATCGTTTACAGCTAAACCGGAAAAACCCAAATGGGGTCTATAATTGTAATGCGATAATAATGCGAAATTACTTGCAGAATTATCTTGGGAGGTGTAATCGTAATGAGACATTAAAATTGTTCCATACTTAGTAAATACATCCATATTCGCAGGATTTAAAAATCCTGGATTTAACATATATTGATTGTAAAATTGTCGTGATTGAGAAAATCCTACAGTTACGCTGAGTAATAAAACGACAAGGCTTATAATCTTCATCGTTTCAAAATTAATTTACCGTTAATAAAAGTAGTTTTATCCTCAAATTTATATTCTAATTGGTACATATAAATCCCTTCAGGTAATTCCTTTCCAAAAATACAAAGTGGTTGATTACATAAACCTACAAATGTAGTATTAGTACCATCGTTTGGATTGTTTGAATATGGAGAAGCAGAAAATACTAAATCTCCCCAACGATTAAATACAGAAAACTTATGGTCACGAAATGTTTCTAATTTCTCAATCTTATAAAAATCGTTGATTGAATCTCCATTCGGAGTAAAATAATTGTAATTTAAAGAATCCATGAAAGTACTAGCTTTACTAGAAAAAGCTGGTGCAAGGATTACTAAAAAAACAAAAAGTATCTTTACTTTCATTTTGACGGACAAATATTTGGTCACAAAGTTGTGTTTTTTTTTTGTGTTATCCAATGATTTTAAGATAAAGTACACTTAATTAGATGAAAAAAGAGAGGTTGCTTGATAAATCAAACAACCTCAATGATATTAATTTTGCAGTTGAACAAAAAAAAAGCAATTTATAGAAGTTATTAATCAATAATTTCTATTGAATTGATTTTATCCCCTTCTTTAATCGCGTCAATTACTTCCAAACCTTCATATACTTTACCAAAACAAGTATGATTACGATCTAAATGGGAAGTTTGTCTTCTACTATGACATACGAAAAACTGTGAACCACCTGTGTTTCTTCCAGCATGTGCCATAGATAATACGCCACGATCGTGGTATTGATTATCTCCAGTTAATTCACAATCAATTTTGTAACCTGGACCTCCAACTCCTGTACCTTTTGGACATCCTCCTTGAATTACAAAATCAGGAATTACTCGGTGGAATGTTAATCCATCGTAAAATCCATCTTTTGCCAATTTCACAAAGTTTGCAACCGTGTTTGGCGCATCTTTTTCATAAAAAGATACTTTCATATCTCCTTTTGCAGTTTTTATTATTGCTTCCATAGTATTATTTTGAAACGTAAAGTTACGTTTTTTAAAAATCACTTCACATATTTCATTCCTGAATGTTGTTTAAGTACTTTTGTTCTATGCAGAAATATACGTTACATCGCGAAACATCAGGACAATTTTCTAAATTAGCAAATACCTTGATGTATAACCAAGAGGCATTAAGCTCCTTAATAAGAGCTCCTTTTTCGTTGGCTAATTGTGAGTCTCAAATCCTTTTGAAAAAGTCCAATTATTCTTCTGAAAATAGAAAAACATTGGTGAGTGCATTAAAAAAACAATATGATTTTTTATCTCCTTCTTCGTTAGTATTTCAGAATATTGAAAAATTAGCAGAGGAAAACACGTTTACCGTAACAACTGGACATCAATTAAATATTGCTTCTGGTCCTGCATATGTTATTTATAAAATAATTCATTGTATTTGTTTGGCTGAAGAGTTGAGTAAAAAGTATCCTTCTTATTCCATTCTACCAGTTTTTTGGATGGCAACCGAAGATCACGATATAGAAGAAGTAAATCATACAACCATTTTTGGAAAAGAAATTCGCTGGAATCAAAATCAAGGAGGCGCTGTTGGAAAATATGAATTAGCGGAATGGGAAAAAATGAAAAATGAAATTGCTACCTTTTTTCAAAATAATCCTGATAGTGAAATACTTAATTTGTTGAATGCTTACGATGGTAATACAGTAGCAGAAGCAACAAAAACTTTTTACCATAAAATTTTTGAACGTTTTGGATTAATTGTAATCGAACCAAATGTACCAGAGTTAAAATCCCTATTTGTTGCGGCGATGCAAAAAGAACTAAAATCTCCTTTTGTAGAACAAAACGTACATATAGCAAACGAAGAAATTCAAAGACTTGGATTTACTCCGCAAGCATTCGCACGACCTATTAATTTGTTTCAATTAAGTAAAGGGAAACGAGAACGATTACTCGATAGCAATGATCATTTAATATTAAGTAAAATTAAAGAATCTCCAGAAGCGTTTTCTCCTAATGTTATGCTAAGACCTGCATACCAAGAAACAATTTTACCAAATTTAGTATACGTTGGTGGAGGAGGCGAAATTAGTTATTGGATTCAACAAAAAGGGATTTTTGATGAACTAGGATTGACATTTCCTTTAATTTCGGTTAGAAATTCTATACAAATTATAGATGCTACCAATCTTAAAAAAATGGATAAATTAGGAATAACTTGGGTAGAAACTTTTCAATCCATTCAAGATATTCAACGTGATTTTTTAGCAAAAAATGCTGGAGATGAATTGGATTTTTCCAACATCGATGAGGCTTTTTTAAAATTAAGTAGTAATTTGTCCAAGCAAGCAAATTTCTTTGATCAAAATATGGGGAAATTTGTAGATGCAGAAACAAATAAGTTGGCAAAGCAACTGGAAATGATTAAATCTAAATTCACAAAACAAAGCAAAGCACAATTTGAACTTATGATGAAGCAATTGGAAGACTTAAAAACGAAGTTATTTCCAAATCAAGGTTTACAAGAACGAACAGAAAGCTTTTTTACTTTTTGTAAAGATGGTAACTTCAGTGCGAAAATGGATTTAATAAAAGAAATGATGGATCCGTTTGAAAAAGATTTGATTGTATTACTTTTAGATTGAATTTCATACTAAAACATATTTTTTTACGTTTATAACTTTTTATGCGTTTACTCGTTACTTCTATATTTCTCCTTTTAACTCTGTGTTTGAATGCACAAGAAATAGGGACGATAGAAGGATTATGTGTTGAAAAAGGCGGTAAAGTAATTGAAAATGTACTAGTTCGCCTTGAAAAACAATCTACCTATACAGATCGATACGGTCATTTTGAGTTAACAATTACTGCAAATAAAAAAGTAACCGTTTCCTTCTTATTTGATTCCTTAACAATTTCCAAAAATGTATTTGTAGAACCCAATCAACGACTTAATATTGGGGAAGTAAAGTTTCCAATTAAGGTGATGCAATCAGTTACTCTGAAAACAGAAAAGTCAGATCCAAACATGATGAAGTTACCTTCGTTAGATTTACAAAAAATTGCTTCCACTTCGGTAGAACGAACGTTAGTATATACTACTTCAGCAAGTTCAAACAATGAATTGACCTCCAATTACAATGTGCGCGGAGGGAGTTACGATGAAAATTTAGTGTATGTAAATGGGTTTTTAATTAATAGACCATTCTTAACCCGTTCTGGACAACAAGAAGGGTTAAGCTTTCTATATTCTTCCTTAGTGAAAGACATTCGTTTTAGTGGAGGTGGTTTTGATGCGAAATATGGAGACAAATTAAGTTCCGTATTAGATATAACCTACCTGACTCCAGATTCAACCAATGCTTCTGTGATGATGTCTTTGTTGGGTGTTGAATCACATGTTGCTCAAAAAGTAAATGCTAAATTCAATTATTTGGTTGGAGCACGATATCGTTCCAATGGTTATTTACTAAACTCTTTACCAACTAAAGGGGCATATAATCCAGTTTTTTATGATGCGCAATTTTTATTGAATTATACAATAACACCAAAATTAACTTGGAGTACGATTGGTCATTTATCTTCGAATAATTATCGGTTTTCTCCAACTACGCAAGAAACAGATTTTGGAACGGTGAATGAAGCGTATCGTTTAAAGATATATTTTGATGGACAAGAGCAAACCAAGTTTGAAACGATGACTGGAGGTACCGCTTTAAAGTATAAACCAAATGAGAAAACTACCTTAGATTTTTACGCGAGTGTTTTTCATACCAATGAAAAGGAGTACTTTGATGTTCAAGGACAATATTACATTAATTTGTTAGAAACAAATCCTGGAAAAAAGAATTTTGGGGACTCTATTGCTTCCATCGGTGTAGGTAGTTATATGAATCACGCAAGAAATAATCTTCAAGCAACGATTGTAAATTTATACCATAATGGATCGCATCAGATTTCGGAAAAACAACGAATTTTATGGGGTGTCAATTACCAACGTGATTTATTTAATGATGTCTTAAGTGAATGGAAAAATGTAGATTCTGCAGGGTATACCATTACTAAAATTCCAAGTAATGATTTAACACTTTCCTATTCAATAAAAAGTAAATTAGGATTAAACACACAAAGACTGAGCGGATTTGTTCAACATGGATTTGAATGGGGAAAATCAAACGTGAATTATCCTGTAAAAGTTTCTGTTAATGAAAAAGATACAACAGGTAGAAAAATTAGTAAAAAATACTACGATACCTTAGCATCTGCTTCACGTAAATTTTTATTAACTACTGGTATTCGTGCAGGATATACCGAAGTAAATAATGAACATTTTGTTACACCTCGTGTCTCATTGGTGTTTTTTCCTCGAACTTATTTCTACTCGAATGGTAAAATTATGCGAAGAAATACGCAAATACGATTGGCTACAGGGATGTATTACCAACCTCCATTTTATCGTGAATTTAGAACGATGCAAGGCCAGTTAAATTTACAAGTTGTTTCTCAAAAATCTGTGCATATAATTGCAGGATATGATTTCAATTTTTCCATGTGGAATCGTAAAACACCTTTTAAATTTTCAGCGGAAGCATATTACAAATATTTCTGGGACGTTAATCCTTATGAGATTGATAATGTACGTACTCGCTATTATGCCAACAACGATGCAGTTGCTTATGCCTATGGGGCAGATGTAAATATTCACGGAGAGTTTATCGAAGGTATTCAGTCGTTTTTTAAAATAGGTTACCTTACGACAAAAGAAAATTTACTGCATGATTCTTATATGACCTATCGAAACAAAAGCGGGGAGACCATTATTCCTGGTTATACGATAGACGATAAAAAAACCGATAGTTCCATTGTTTATCCTGGATTTATACCTAGACCAACCGATCAACGTATAAATTTTGCAATTCTTTTTCAAGATAAAATGCCAAATTACGAGATGTTAACTGCGCAAATGGGATTCAATTTTGGTTCGAGTTTACCATATGGTCCGCCAGATTTTACACGTTACAAAGATACTTTACGTCAAAAATTTTATGCACGAGTGGATCTAGGTTTATCCTATGATTTATTACAGAAAACACATGCCAATAAACAAAAAACGAAACATGGATTTTCAGATGCGATTTTATCGTTTGAGGTTTTTAATTTGTTAGGAATTAACAATGTTCTTTCCCATCAATGGGTTCAAGATGTAACTGGAAAATCGTATGCAATACCGAATTATTTAACGCAACGTAGATTTAATTTGAAATTAATTTTGAGGATGTAAATTTATTTCTCTAATTCCTTTTGTAAATAAGGAGCTGTATGAGAACGTGTTTTTTTCTGTTTTACCAATTCTTCAGGTGTTCCTGAAAACAAAATCTCGCCACCATTTTTACCTCCTTCAGGACCCAAATCTACAATGTAATCTGCGACTTTAATGATGTCTAAGTTATGTTCAATCACCAAAACAGTATTTCCTTCGTCTACTAATTTTTGAAGGACTAATAACAACATACGTATGTCCTCAAAATGCAAACCAGTAGATGGTTCATCCAAGATGTAAATTGTTTTTCCTGTTCCTTTTTTTGCTAATTCTGCTGCTAACTTGATACGTTGTGCTTCTCCACCAGATAAAGTTGTAGATGCTTGTCCTAATTTTACATATCCAAGTCCTACAGATACTAAGGTTTCTAGAATACGATGAATCTTTGGGATTTTATCAAAAAACAAACATGCCTCTTCAATGTTCATAGATAAAACATCACTGATTGATTTTCCTTTAAAACGGACTTCTAGTGTTTCTCTGTTATATCGACGACCATTACACGTTTCGCAAGTAACGTATACGTCAGGTAAGAAATTCATCTCGATAACTTGAATTCCTGCTCCGCCACATGTTTCACATCGTCCACCAACAACATTAAAAGAAAATCTACCAGGTTTGTACCCTCTTATTTGAGCCTCTGGTGCAGCAGCAAACAAACTGCGAATCTCTGTAAATAAATTCGTGTAAGTCGCAGGATTGGATCGTGGAGTCCTTCCAATAGGACTTTGATCAATTTCAATAACTTTATCCAGATGTTCCAATCCCTTAACTGTTTTATAAGGCATTGGTTTTTTTACTCCCTTATAAATATGTGCATTTAAAATAGGGTAGAGTGTATGATTTATTAAAGTCGATTTTCCACTTCCAGAAACACCAGAAACACATGTTAAAGTACCCAATGGAATATGCAAATCTACATTACGCAAGTTATTTCCATTTGCACCTAATAAACTTAATGTATTTCCATTTCCTTTACGGCGAGTTGTTGGTATTTCAATTTTTTTATTTCCTAACAAGTACTCTGTTGTTAAAGAGTTACTGTCTTTTATTTCATTAAAATTACATGCGTTAAGAATTATACCTCCATGTATTCCTGCTCCAGGACCAATATCTACTAAAAAATCAGCAGCTTCAATCATTTCTTGATCATGCTCAACTACCAATACGGAATTCCCTCGATCTCTAAGATTTTGCAAAGAAGCGATTAATTTTGAATTGTCACGTTGGTGTAAACCTATACTTGGTTCATCTAAAATATACAACACATTCATTAATTCGGACCCAATTTGGGTTGCCAATCGAATTCGTTGTGCTTCTCCTCCTGACAAACTATTTGCAGAACGATTTAAGCACAAATAATTTAATCCAACTTGTAAAATAAATTGTAACCTTGAATTAATTTCTTTTAGGATTTCGGTTCCAATCGTTAATTCACTTTTGGTTAATTTTTTTTCCAAATTGGAAAACCAAAGAGCCAATTCCTCAATATCCATTTGAGTCAGTTCCCCGATATTTTTTTCATTGATTTTAAAATACAAGGATTCTTTTTTCAATCGGGTTCCATTACAAGAAGGACAAGTAACCTTATTCATAAATGACTGAGCCCAACGTTGAATTGCCGCACTACTATCTTCAGAATGACGAGTTATGAATTGAATAATCCCTTCAAATATGATTTTATTTGTCTTTTTATCATACTCTATCCCTTCATTTCCATTCAATATAGTTTGAAGTACGTCTTCAGGTATTTGTTCAATAGGGGTTTCTAAACTTAAATTTTCGTGCGATAATAAGGTCTGAAGTTTTTCAAAAATCCACGTTTTTTTGTATTCTCCCAAAGGGATAATCCCTCCATTTTTAATGGATTTTTTAGAATCAGGAATTATTTTCTCTATATCTATTTCAGCAACATCTCCTAAACCACTACATGTAGGACACGCTCCATATGGTGAATTGAAAGAAAAAATGTTCGGTTCAGCTTCTTGATAGCTGATTCCAGAACTTGGACACATGAGTAAACGACTAAAATGTTTGATTTCATTCGTATCGTAATCTAATATGGAGATTGTTTTGTCCCCATGTTTCATTGCGGTTACTACTGAATCATAGATGCGTTTTGGCTCGATACCATCGATAAGCAAACGATCTACTACGATGGATATGTCATGAATTTTGTAGCGATCTAATTGCATTCCAGGAATAATATCGACAACTTCTCCGTCAATATATGCTTTTGAAAATCCCATTTTAAGGATTTGCTCAAATAGTTCACGATAATGTCCTTTTCTACCTTTTATTTTCGGTGCTAAAACACTTATTTTTTTGCCTTTATATTTTGCAAGTATTAATTCGACAATTTGATCATCCGAATATTTTACCATTTTTTCTCCTGAATTATAGGAGTAAGCGGTACCTATACGTGCATACAATAAACGTAGAAAATCATAGATTTCAGTAATAGTTCCAACGGTTGATCTTGGGGATCTAGAAACAGTTTTTTGTTCGATAGATATTACAGGACTAAGTCCATTTATTTTGTCTACATCAGGTCTCTGTAAATTACCTAAAAATTGTCTTGCATAGGAAGAAAATGTCTCGATATATCTTCTTTGTCCTTCTGCAAAAAGGGTGTCAAAAGCTAAGGATGATTTCCCAGATCCAGATAGTCCTGTAAATACAACTAATTTATTTCGAGGAATAATTAAATCGATGTTTTTTAGGTTATGCTCTCTGGCTCCTAATATTTCGATTACATCGTTTTTTGTTTCCTTTTTCATTTAGTGATAATACGAGTAGGGTCTTAATTTTTCTTTTCTATCTGGTAAAAGTAAGGTGTATTTTTTGTTTTTTATCGTTAAATTTGTTTGTAATATCCATGGATTTAATTTTTTTAGAATTTTAAAATTATATCCTTTATTTAATGACCATTCTGAAAGATTTTTTATCGTTTTTGTAATTGTATATTTCTTTGTTTTTATCGATTTGTATTTTTGATTATCAGGGATAGAAAAACCATATTCTAAGGGATGCTCCATGATTAATTTTAGCGCAAGTATTCGATAAACATACCTTCCTGTTTCATGGTTTTGTTCCATGTCGAAATAACTTTTAGCATTTTGCCATTTCATATCTGAATGAACTCCACCCATTCCTCTATTATAAGATGCTGCTGCTAACAACCAATCATTAAATTGTTTATTCGCTTCTTTCAGATATTGACAAGCCGCTTTCGTACTTTTGATTACGTCTAAGCGTTCATCTACTTCATTAGATATTTCTAAATGATACTCTTTTGCAGTGTAGGGCATGAACTGCCAAAAACCTTGTGCTCCAACTGGGCTTATAGCTTGTTCAATTAATGCACTTTCAATAACTGCTAAATATTTAAAATCTTGTGGGACATTTTCTGATTTTAAAATTGATTCAATTAGAGGAAACCAACGATTAGCACGTTTTATGATTTGTGTTGTTGCAGATTGTAAATATACGTTTGTTAATACTTCACGATCCAAACGTTCTTGAATATCTTCATCTTCAACAAAAATTGTTTTATTTGCAAAAGTTAGTTTCGTAGGTAAATTAGGCAGGGTAAATAATAATGGTTGCTGAATTTCCTTCTGCTCTGACTTACTTGGTTTAGGAGTACAGGAAATAAAAAAGAATAAGAATAGAATACTATAAGTCTTCATCTTTTATAATTGGTTGTTTATATTTTAGGGTTATAAAATATAAGATGCCAAATACAATAACAAAAAATAAAGGAAATACAAGTAAATAATTAAACTCTTTTTTTCTACTGAAATAGATCATTAATAAACTTAGAAGGGAAGACAAAAAGCCTATAGTAGTAAAAACATACCAAACCTGTTTGTCTTTTAATCCTGCATAAACTAAATGATGTGTAGTATGATCTTTACCGCCAACCATCGGTGATTTACCTTTTCGTAATCGATTAATAACGACAGTAAGTGTATCTGCAGCTGCTGGAGTGAATGCAACTAAACAAATTGCGAATCCTACCCAAGACGGGGTGTTTGTAGATAAGCCTAAATTCCATAAATCATGTATACTAAAGTATGCAACAAATAATCCGATAAATTGACTTCCTGCGTCGCCCATAAATAATTTAGATGGGTTTACATTATAATATAAAAAACCAATAAGCGCACCTATTATAGAAATCACCATAATAGAATCAACATTTATTACTACTCCATCGATCATGAAAATACTAATAAGACATGCTAAAAGTATCCATACAACAGTTATTCCTGTGATACCATCCATATTATCCAACATGTTTAATGAATTCATTAATGCAACTACCCAAATAATAGTAATTATTTTGTCATAAATTGCTAAATGTGTTAATTCAATAATGCTTCCTGAATAAATAAATGTAATTCCACATAGAATTTGCACTAATAGTTTACCCCATGGTTTTGTATTATAGGTGTCGTCAGCGAGTCCCATAGCAAAAGAAATACTACCTGCAATTAATAATCCAATGATTGATTTGTCATGTAATATTGGAATAGAAGAAATGATACTATATGTAATAATAGTAAATAAAAAAACGATGTAAAAACTAACTCCACCTAGGGATGGTTTGGATTCATTACTCCAACGAACAACTACATCATTTCGATTTCTTATACCTAAAGATTGGGAAAAATTCAGCAATAATTTATTGACTAGTAAAGAGATTATAATCCCTCCTAGAAGAAAACTTAGTATGTAAATGTATTTTTCCAATTATTTTAAAATGGGGAAACAAAAGTACTAAAATCTTTCGCAATTTCATCTTTTTCAGATACAATAGGATTTAATACTCCCCAGTCAATTTTTAAATCTTTGGAATTCCATAAGATAGCGTCTTCAGATTCCTTATTATAGTAATTTGTACATTTATAACTTAAAAGACTATTTTCCTCTAAACACACAAATCCATGTGCAAATCCTTCAGGTACCCATAATTGTTTTCCATTTTCTTGAGATAATTCAATACAAAATGTTTTGCCATATGTTGTTGATTCTTTTCTGATATCAACAACTACGTCAATAACTTTACCAAAAGGCACACGAACCAATTTACCCTGAGCAAACGGTGGTGCTTGAAAATGTAAGCCTCTAACTACATTTTTTTTTGAGCAGGATTCATTTTCTTGAAGAAATACAATTTCACCTCCTGTAAAATCTAAAAAATTTTGATAATGAAAGTTCTCGAAAAAATATCCGCGATCATCAGAATATTTTTTTGTTTCGATTACAATTAATCCGTCAATGTTAGTTTTAGTTAATGTCATCTGTTTAGTATTCTATTTTTTAATCGTATGAAAAATGAGTCTTGAACTTTTTCTGGCTCATCATAGTATCCTGAATTTGATCCATATCCATATCCATATCCATATCCATATCCATATCCATATCCATATCCATATCCATATCCATATCCACTACGTTTAGGATCAATTCCATTCAAAATTATATTCAAGGATTTAATTTGTTCTATTTCTAAAATCTCGGCAACTTTATATGCTGAAATACGTTTCGAATAGTGTGCCTTAAATACATAAATTGGTATATCCGCATTTGCTAATAATTGGATACCATCAGAAACTAATCCTACTGGAGGATTATCTATTATTACAATATCATAGGTGGCCTTTAAAGTGGTTAATATATATTGGAATTCTTTACTTAATATTAATTCAGAAGGATTAGGTGGAATTGGTCCAGCAGTAATAAAATCAAGATTAGCAAATTTAGATTTTTGTATAGCCTCTTCAAGTGTAATCTGATTTACAATCAAATTACTCATTCCTTGTTCGTTCGTAGCGTTAAATCCAAGGTGAACTTTTGGCTTACGTAAATCTAGATCCAATACAATCGTACGCTTACCTGACATAGCTATAATTCCAGCTAAATTTAAGGCAATAAACGTTTTTCCCTCCCCTGAGATGGAAGAACTAATTACAATTGTTTGTGCGTTTTTATTTATAAAAGCTAGGTTGGATCGAATATTTCGAAGTGATTCTGCAAGCATAGACTTTGGTGACTCTTGAACTACCAATTGAGAGAATTCCATGCTTTGTTTTGTAAGTGGGACTCCTCCGAGTATATTTACTTTTTCAGACAATATATTTTTTAATTCTTCAATGTTATTTATCTCGTTAAATGTTAAATATTTAAAAGCTAAAAATAATAATCCAATGATTAATCCACCTCCTATGAATGCAAGATAAATCATTCTTCCTTTAGGACTAAAGGGTTCAATCGGAATTGTTGGATAAGTCAATATTCTATTAGAAGGTACATAACCTGCGTTGGAGATAGCGTAAGTGAATTTCTTTTCCTCAAACATTTTATAATATTTTTCATTAACTTGAACAAGATTGTCAAGTTTAGTAAATCGAATTTTGTTTTTTGGAAATGCATAAGATTCTTTTTCTAATTCACCTAAATCCTTTTCACGAGAGGATATTTTATCTAGTAAGTCTTTTTCAGAGTTAATTATTTCTTTTTGTATATTTCTAATAGCAACTTTGATTTTTTTATTGATTTGCTTTACTTCGTTTGTCTCTTCGGTGAGTGAATACAAAATCTCCTCTCTTTGTTCTATTAAGTTAAATAGTACTTCTTTGTTTTTTTCTAAACCTGAAAGCATGTCCTTTTCATTAAAATCAGGAGATATTTTATACAGTTCTACTCTATTTGGTTCATGTTGTAATTTGTTTTTTAATGATTGTAAAGTATGTAAATCCTCATAGTTTAGTTTTAGTTCCTCTCTTAAATTTGTTATTCGATTTGAAATGTCCAATTCCTTACTTTCAGGGCTTATCATTTTAGATGCTTTTTGAATGAACAAAATACTATCATTAGCATTTTTCAATTCTCGAGCTAGTGAATCAAGCTGACTTTCAATGAAAACTAAACTGTTATTTGCTCCTTGTGTTCTAATTTCTTCATCGTAATCAAAAAAGGATGTGGTAACCGCATCCACTATATCATGGCATATATTCTGATTTTCATGTGTGAAATTTATCCCAATAGTTTTTGCGCCTGGATCAATTGGCGTGACAAGTAAATTCGGGTAAAATTTTGAAAACAATGCTTTTTTGCTATTGATTGTAAAATACACCTTATTCCCTGTACAAGAGGAGATAAATGAATTGTAATTTGGAACTGAAATGAAAAGTTGAAATTTTGAAGAATTTATTATGTTATTTATTTTGCCATATATAACATTCTTTTTATTTCCTACTAAATATTCAAGTGCAATGGTTGAACCTTCGATTGATTTTATTGTAATAGGTTGATCTAGTAAGCTGGAGTCAATTAATTTTAATAGATTTATTTTAAAAGAACTTTTTTTATATAAATCTTCGGTTAATATTTTACCTTCTGCATACGCACTTATTTTTAAATCTAATTTAGTTAGTGACTTTTCAAAAAGGAAGGGAGAACTAAGAAATTGTATTTCGGCAGAAATGTCTTTCGCTGCAATCGCATTATCAATCCCTATTACTTCTTTACTCTGATCTTGATCCGAAATTTGAATAACAGAATTTGATTCATAGACAGCTTTTGTATACCTTAAATAAAAATATCCAATGACATAAAATATCCCCAATGTTAATATTGGAAAGTACCAATACCTTCTTAATATATTTCGTATAATATGAGGATAAAATCCTTTATTTACAATGATTCCTTTAGGCGCCTCAATCACTTGATGTAAGTTTTATAAAGTGTAACGGAAGAAATAATAATGCTTAATGGAGCTAGCATTTGTTGAAATTCTTTAGAAAACTCAAGAAGGTAGTTAATGTTTGACTCAATGTAAATGTAGTCGTTAGATTGTACCAACATATCTCCATTTTCAATTTTATCTAATGTAGAAAGATCTATAACATATATTTTTCTTTCTCCATTTACTTTTCGTACAAGTTTGATTGTTTTGGAATTTCCTCTGTCAGGAATTCCTCCGCTCATGGCGATTACTTCTAGAATCGTTGTTTTTGAATTAGGTAAATTAATTATGCTTGCGGATGAACCAATCCCTTTAAATAAAACAATACGTGCATTTGATACCCGTAATTTTACATAGGGGTCATTAATGAATTTAGAAAATTCTTTTTTAAATATCTCTTCTGCTTGATTTGTAGTCAGTCCAACTAAATTTAAATTTCCAATTAATGGTAAATAAGCTGTACTATCGTATTGAATATCGATCTCTCCTGATCCATATGAAGCCCCTTTACCCATAAACATGCCTTCGCCATTATTTGTTAAAACGGAAAAAGTAATTTTATCACCAACGGAAATTTTGTATTCTTTATTCAAAGAGGGTGATAAAGTATCAAATGTATATTCGACTCCTCTAGGAATTTTAAATATTCTAGATTTTTGAACTGCACAAGAAGAAATAAATACTACTGTAAAAATTGCAATACTTATTTTAAATAGTGTGTTAGACATTGGCTTTCAATAATTTTCTATATAATTCTTCCATATCTTTGACTAGTCGGGTATAGTGAAACTTTTCTTTAACAAACAACCAGCCATTTTTGGAAAATTCCTTGCGAAGTTCCTTATTATTTATCAAATTTCCCAATTTTTCAACGTATTCTTCTAAATTCCCCTTGTTGATTACATAACCTGTTTTACCTTCTAGAACAATATCTCTCACTCCTCCAACATTCGTGGTTAGTACAGGAACATTACTAGCTTGTGCTTCGATTAAACTAACAGGGGTACCTTCATTATCGGAAGTTAGGCAAATGATATCCATACCCGCATTAAAACTAGCAATGTCTTTTATCCAAGATGTCAGTCGAATATCAACATCGAATGTTGTTTTTAATTGATCAACTCTTTCTTGAATTTCTTCTTTTAATTCACCATCTCCAACGATAAAATAAACCGCGTTTTTCTGCCCATTTTCCAAAAGTTTAGTGACAACGTCCAAAAAAAATGCATGGTTTTTTATTTTTGTTAAACGACCGATGATGGCAATAGCTACATCGTTTTCTTTTAATCCATAGTACTGTCTTGTTCCGTCTCTTTTTTCTTCGAAATTTTCTTGAAATTTTTGCAAATCAAAACCTAACGGAACTACGTGTATTTTATCTTTTGGACAAATTTTATATATTTCTGATAATTCTTTTTTTTGTATTTCACTAATTGCAACTATTGCGGTTGTTTTTTGTGCAAGTCTTCTCTCAATAAATTTAAAAATGGAACTTTTAATTTTTCCAAAATAAGAATGAAATACATGTCCATGAAACGTATGTACAATTACTGGTACTTTACAGGCATAGGCTGCTCTTCTGCCAATTGCTCCAGCTTTTGATGCGTGTGTATGTACTATGTCTGGCTTAAATTCTAAAATAATTTCTTTTATTTTTTTATAAGCTTCTCTATCTGATTTTAGGTTTGGAATTCGTTTTAATTCCTTTATAATTGTAGGTCTTAATCCATATTCTTCAGGAATATGTAAAGAGTCTGATTCGCCTTCCTCAGGTAAACCTCCGATTAATAAAGTTTCAAATTCTGGATCTAAAAAACGAGTCAAAAAGGTTGCGTTGTAGGTTGGGCCTCCAATATTGAACCTATTAATGATACGTAGAACTTTGGTCATTGCTTCGTTTTAAATAGGCTAAATTATAGGTTTGATACGTAAAAATTCTAATAGGAATGAAAAGGTTATTGAATTGCTATTGTTAAAAAGTTTTAAAAATCTAAAGAATTGGGCCATATTTTCATTACAAATTTGTAGTATGAAAATGACTTTTGTATTTACTTTTTTATCTTTTTTTGTATTCTCTCAAGGAAATCTAGATAGTGTTTTAGTTGCATTTCAAAAAGATAAAAGTCTTACAAATGCATCTATTAGTTTTTTAGCGATTGATTTATTATCAGATTCTATACTAGCAAATATAAAAGATTCGGTCGCTTTACCCCCGGCATCAACTGTGAAATTATTTTCTACTGCTTCTGCTTTTGAAATTTTAGGCGCTAATTATAAACCAATAACACGATTATACACTAATTCATCTTCGATTAAGGATAGTGTATTTAATGGAAATATTTATATAAAAGGAGCAGCTGATATTTCTCTAGGGAGCCAATATTTTAATAAAGAGGATAGCCTTAGTTTGTTTCTAGAAGTTTGGGCAGATTCACTTCTTTCCAAAGGAATTAAAAGAATTAATGGGGATATAATTGGTGACGGATCTGCTTTTGGTTATAACGGAGTTCCTAATGGCTGGACATGGGAAGATATTGGTAATTATTATGGTGCATTTCATTCTGGTTTATCTATTTACGATAACTGGTTACGATTTTATTTTCAGGTACCTTCTGCTAAGTTGAAACCTGTTTTATTAAAAACGTTTCCGTTAATTCCTAATCTTTACTTAAAAAATCAACTGATTGCGGCAAATGGAGTAGGTGATAATTCCATTATTTATGGTGGTCCATATACCTACGAAAAGACTATTAGAGGGTCCCTCTCTGCAAATTCACCGAATTTTATTGTGAAAGGAAGTATGCCTGATCCTGAAATGCAATTTCTACAAGCCTTTAAAGAAGTTCTTTCTGCTAAAGGGATTGAGATAGACGGACAATTAATTGGAATGAAAAATCCTAATGAAAAAGTTGTTCTTCCAATAGATTATTCTCAATTACATCTTGTTTTTCAATACCAAGGGAAATCCGTGCAAGAAATTGCTTATTGGACAAACATGAAAAGTATTAATGTTTACGCTGAAACTTTAAACGCTTGGATTGCTTTTGAGAAAACTGGAGAAGGAACGACTGAAAATGGAGTAAAAGTAATGGAAGATTTTTGGTCTTCCAGAATAAATTCTTTAGGATTAAATTTAACCGATGGAAGTGGTTTGTCAAGATCAAATAGTGTAAGTGCTAAAAATTTCTGTGAATTATTAAAATACATGTATTTATCCAAGAATAGAGAAGCATTTAAATTAACACTTCCTGTTGCAGGTGTCTCAGGAACTTTATCTACTTTTTGTAAAGGTCAATGTTCTGAAGGGAAAATCTTCGCAAAAAGCGGAACAATGCGACGAATTAAATCCTATGCTGGCTATGTAGAAACAGGTTCTGGAAAAAAAATTGCTTTTGCTTTAATAGTTAATAATTACTCTTGTTCAAATAATGCTATAATGAAAAAAATGGAAGCAATAATGAATGCGTTGTATTTACAATAATACCACGCAGTAATGTTGAATGAAACATTACTACGTGATAATTATTTTTCTAACTCCAAATCTATAATTTCTTTCCAAAACTCTTTTATTTCGGTTCCTTTATAAGCCAACATTCTGGGTACTATACTTGCTTCAGAAAAACCAGGAGTTGTATTTACTTCAATAACATGAGGTACTTGGTTTACAAGCATGAAATCAATACGTGCAATCGATCTTAACTTAAGTAATTTGTAGATTTTAACACTTATTTCATTAATTCGTTGAACTTCGATTTCAGAAATACGTGCAGGAATAATTTCTTCGGATTTACCCAAGTATTTAGCTTCATAGTCAAAAAAGGCGTTTTCACTTACAATTTCAGTAATCGGAAGCGTTTTAATTCCATTTGGGGTGTTATAAACTCCACAAGTCACTTCTGTCCCTTTTAAAAACGATTCTATGACTACTGTTTTGCCTTCATTAAAAGCATTGTCAATAGCAGGTTGAAGAGCCTCTAATGTTGATACTTTTGATATTCCATAGCTCGAACCCGAATCAGACGGCTTAACAAAACAAGGTAAACCCAGTGTGTCAATTATAGTTGTTGTACTATATTCATTTGCGGACATTAAAAGTAATGATTTTGCTACCGGTATTTCAAATCCTTTTAAAAATTGATTACAGTACCATTTGTCAAATGACAATTCAGAAGCTAATGATCCAGAGTTAATAAAAGGAATCCCCTGCATTTCTAACATTGCTTGAATTTTACCATTTTCTCCTGGATTCCCATGTATATATATTATTGCAGCATCAATTATTCTTTTTTCACCTTCGAATTCATACGATTGTTCCCATGGGTTATAAGCAATTTCTTTTTCTTCTATAATTGCTTTCCAAGATTCTTTAGTTACCTCTACTAAGAAAGGAAAATATTCGTCTGGAAAATTAGACAATATGGTTGTTGCACTTTTTTTAGAAATTGCAAATTCCGAAGAAAAGCCACCACATAATATCGCAATATGTTTCATAATTATTTGAATTGTATTTCCCAAAAATAGATACTATTCTTTTTAAAACCATAAATCCTAACTTATAATTCATAAACCATAATTATATTTATATTTGCTTAGTAAATACGGACGCAATGAATATTTTGAAAAATATAATAGCATTTATGACAACGAAGCATTTCATAAAGCAAGTTGGTTTATTGATTTTATGCTATTTATTAATTGTTGGAGGGACATTACTCTATTTAGATATTCGTACACACCATGGTGAAAAAATTGCGGTTCCAAATGTTGTAGGAAAACATATTGAAAATATTGAAGATTTATTAGAAGATTCTGAGTTGGACTATATTGTTTTGGATTCAATTTATAGGCCAGATGTAAAAGAAGGGACGATAATAAAACAAAACCCAGAGCCAACTTCCCGTACTAAAGTTTTTGTGAAAAGTTCAAGAATTCTTGAAATTAGTCTATCCAAAAAAATTAATTATGTAGTTGTACCTGATTTATTGCATAAATCAAAACGATATGCGGAAAGTATCTTGAAAAATAGAGGGTTAAAGTTTCAATATACCTATAAAATAAGTCCAAATGATATTGATGCTGTAATTTCTCAAAAATTTAAAGGACGTAGAATAACAGAAGGAGCGAAGGTGCCTCACGGTTCAGTTATTCATTTGATTATCGGTAAAGGTTCTAAAGAAGATCCATTTGAAGTTCCAGATTTATATGGTCTAACTTATGCTCAGGCAGATTCTGTAGTTTATGAATTACCGTCTGTTTCTTTAATTATTGGAGATTGTAGCGGGTGTAAAACAAAAAAAGATACATTAAAAGCTCGGATTTCTTCTCAAACTCCGGAGTATTTTAAAGATAATATGAGACCTCCAGGATCAGATATCGTTATTTTTTTAGAAAAAGATTTTAAAGACAAAAGAGAGGAAGAGTCTGTAACAGAATAATAAAAAGTTCTATTTTACGTTTATGTCAATGCACGAATTTCTTGTTTAATGATACGCTTTTTTGGAATAATTATACTCATCTTTTTTTTTAATAATATCTTTGGCCAAGAAGAAATTCTGTCACCTTTAGAAACCAACTTGTCTGGCGTGCTTAAAAAGTCAAACAAAAGGTCTAAAACAATAGATTCACTTATTATTTATAGTACGGATACATTGAAAATTCCGATTTTTGACGATTTTTCAACAAATCATTTTCAACAATATGACTTTTCCTATTCAGGAGATATTTCTAATAAAGTCTTCTACAATTTAGTTACTAAAAATACCAACCAACCTTTCTATTCATATGCAAAATATACTTTTAATAAAACCTTTACATCTATTCATAATCTTTCAACTAAAAAGGACACGTCTATATTGAATAAGGCTAAAACAATTGTTACGTTTGATTTGACAATCTATCCTCCAACATTTCAAGAAAAACTTATTTATCCAAAATATACTTATTACGATACTATTGGAGTATTCAATTCTCACGATTCTGTAGCGATAAACATTAGCGATATAAAATTAGACTCTGCCCATGTTTTTTATAAAAAAATGAAAGATAATAATGCAATTTGGATTGACTCTTTTGCTTATCATAATTATACATTAGCTTATCAACCTTGGTCTTTAGGTGTTGCAAGTTTTGATGGCTTAGATGATAAAGGTTTTCCTTATGCCATAAACACCCAGTCAAGAGGGTATGGTGATTATTTGACCTCGAAAAATATTGATTTATCTGGCATTAAGAAGTCAGATTCACTCTACATTAGTTTTTTATATCAACCAAAAGGTTACGGAGATGCTCCTGAGAACATAATCGATGGATCAAAACAACAGCATGATTCTTTATGTTTACAGTTGTACCGTCCGGATTGGGATACTTGGGTTTCATTTTGGGCAACAACTGTGAACTCGGATCCAGACTTGTTTGAAAAAGAATCAAAAACTTTTCGAAAAGTTCATTTACCAATAAAAGATTCGTCTTATTATAAGTCAAATTTTAAATTTCGATTTGCTAATTATGGAGATATCTCGGGTAGCTTGGATCACTTTCATTTAGATTACGTGGAACTAAAAAAAGATTCTAAACTAACTGATACCAATGTTTTTAAAGATTTCGCTTTAGTTTATCCAACAGGTTCACTAATAAAAGGGTATACGTCTGTGCCTTGGGAGCATTATAATTTATCAACTTCAAATAATACGAATGATTCTGTCAATATTACTGTAAGAAATGGTTTTTTAATTCAAGAACAGAATTTAGATGGTTCAGTCGAACTCTTTGAGAAAAAAACTAAAATTAAATCATTCAGTCTACCTGGTCAACAATTATCGGGGGGAGATATAAATTACTTACCTCAAACAACTTATGTAGATTATTTTGACTTTTCTAAAGTATTGTTTAGCTTCCCTAAAAATTCTGCTGATTCAGCATCTTTTTTAGTTAAAACAATCATTCCAGCACCTTTTGAACAAAAATATTACCCAGCATATATACAAAATGATACATCCTATTCAATACAAGCTTTTAAAGATTATTACTCCTATGATGATGGAAGCGCTGAATTAGCCTATGGTTTAAAAACAGCCTCTGCAACTTTAGCTTATAAATTCGAACCATATGTGAATGATTCCTTGTTAGGTTTAGCAATACATTTTGTGCCTACTGTTAATGATAAATCGAAAAAATTATTTGCTATTTATGTCTGGGATGAATTAAATGGGTTACCTAATAAAGTGATTTATAAAGATGAAGATTTTTCTCCTCAACAACCGATTTATCAATCAAAAAGAAATGTTTTTACTAAATATTATTTCAAAGATTTTCGTAGATTACCTATTTCTGGCAACTTTTTTGTTGGAATCAAACAATTTGATCAAGACCCTTTAAATATTGGTTTTGATGCTAATACAATTACAAATTCCAAATTGTTTTATGCAAATAGTGGTTCAAATTGGAATAGTTCCCTAACTAAAGGAGCACTGATGATTCGTCCTATATTTTCTACAAACATGAATAGTCACGTAGGTCTTGATGATGAGTCACAAAATAGAATTGACAAATCCCTTTCCATTTTTCCTAATCCAACTTCGGAATTATTTAATATCAGTCCAAATTACATAGGATATAATGGTGTGGTAATTTATGATCTTCAAGGAAAAATACTTATTGAATTGAGTAATGATACCAAACAGTTTTCATCTGAAAATTGGAGTAAAGGTATCTACTTAATGAAAGATAATATAACAGGTCGTACCTATAAAATATGCAAACAATAATGGATAAGTACAACGATGCCGAATGGGAGGAAAATGCTGGAGAAGATGAATTATTTGAACACCATAAATTTAAAGTGGATAAAGGTCAAGAAATTATTCGTATCGATAAGTTTTTATTAGATCGTTTACCAAATACTTCACGAAATAAAATTCAAATTGCAGCTCGAAATGGCAATGTTTTAGCGAATAAAGTTGTAATTAAATCCAATTACAAAGTAAAACCAGGAGATGAGGTTTCCGTAGTTTTTCCCTATCCTATTCGAGAAATTGAACTTATAGCAGAAGATATACCGATTAAAATTGAATTTGAAGATGAATATTTGGCTGTAGTTCACAAGCCTTCTGAAATGGTAGTACATCCAGGTTATGGGAATTATACAGGAACTTTAGTGAATGCTTTGGTTTTTCATTTTGATAATCTACCGATTAAAACACAAGATTATTCTGGTAGACCAGGTTTAGTTCATCGTTTAGATAAGAATACTACAGGCTTGATGGTTATAGCCAAAACAGAATATGTTTTAACGAATTTAGCAAAACAATTTTTTGATAGGACTACAGAACGTAGATATAATGCGTTGGTTTGGGGCGATGTTAAGGAAGAATCTGGCACGATTATAGGCAATATTGGAAGATCTTTAAAAAACAGAAAAGTAATGGCTGTTTTTCCAGAAGATAGTGAACATGGAAAACATGCGGTAACACATTATAAGGTACTGCAACGTTTTGGATTAGTTACGCTAATAGAGTGTAAGTTAGAAACGGGTAGAACACACCAAATTCGTGCTCACATGAAATCGATAGGTCACCCTTTATTTAATGATAATGAATATGGCGGAGATTCGATTCTTAGAGGAACAACACATACAAAATATAAACAGTTTGTTGAAAATTGTTTTGCCCTTATACCTGGTCAAGCTCTTCATGCTAAAACCTTAGGCTTTAAACACCCAATAAGTGGTGATTTATTAAGTTTTGATTCAGAATTACCTGCTGGTTTTCAGGAAATTTTAAAAAAATGGGAAAGCTATACACAAGGTTCGAGAGAGTAGTTAAAATATAAATTTCATTTTGTAGTTTCACGATTTATTCTTACTTTCAAATTCTTTTTTATAGAATTAATTAGATTGAAAATTATGTTATTCCGTAATATATTCTTTTTTTGTTTGTTAACGCTTGCTTTTCAGGCTTTTGGGCAGGAACCAAAGGAAATTAAAAAAGCAAATAAGTCGTTTTATGATGAGAATTATGTAGAAGCCGTAAAGCTTACAATTCATGCGTTTGATAAGGTGAATCCTAAAAGCAGAAAAGCTTCTGAACGAAAAGGAGATATGGCTTTCAAAACGGGTGAATGTTATAGAATGTTGGAAGACTACAAGAATGCATTAGATTGGTATCAAAAAGCACTGGTAGTTAATTATCAATTGATTAATCCTGTTGTTTTATTCTATTATGCAGAAATGATTCGTTACATGGGAGATTATAATTTAGCCATAGAAAATTATAATTCCTATAAAGCATTGGTACCTAATGATTCTAAAGCTGATGCCGGCTTGGTTGCATGTAAAGAAGTAGCCAAATTTATGGCTAACAAAACTAATCACCTTATTACAAATTTATCAATTTTAAATAAAGATGGAATTGATATGTCTACCGTTTTTGCAGATAAAAAGAAAGCTTCTTTAGTTTTCAGTTCGAATCGACCAAGTACTTTTAGTGGCGATACAGATCCAAGAACAGGGGAGGGACATATGGATTTATGGTTAACTCAGATTGATAAAAAAGGAAATTTTGGAGAACCTATTCTTCTACCTGGAGAAAAAATTAACACCGAATTTAATGAAGGAACAGTTTGTTTTGATAGTAAATTCAAGAAAATGTTTTTTACTCGTTGTCCTTATGAAAAAAATAAAAACCTTGGTTGTGAAATTTGGATGTCAGAATTGAGAGGTAAAGATTGGGCTGAGCCTATCAAACTACCTTTAAAAAATGCAGACTCAGTTTCTATTGGTCATCCTTGTGTATCTGCTGATGGTAATTTTTTAATTTTTGTATCAGAATTACCTGGTGGTTTTGGGGGGAAAGATTTGTGGTATTCTACGTATTCTAAAAAAGCAGACATATGGTCACCACCGGTAAATTTAGGGCCTGAGATTAATACCGCAGGTAATGAAATGTTCCCTACATTTAATGCGTATGAAGATTTATATTTCTCATCCGATGGAAGACCAGGGATAGGTGGTTTAGATATTTTTAAAGCAATTAAGAGTTCTGCAAATGGAAAAAACACTTGGGAAAAAGCGGAAAATATTGGATATCCTCGAAATTCTGAAGGTAATGATTTTAGTTTAATAGAAATCAATGAAACGGAAGGGTATTTTACTTCGGAACGTAAAACAGGTTTAGGTAAAACTTTTAAAACGGATTTATATAGATATCAATTACCTCCGAACAAGTATGATATTAAAATCATTGTTAGCAAATTAGGTCAAATTGAAAAAAAATTAGGAAATGTTAAAGTGGTAATAATTGGGTCGGATAGTTCTAAAGTGGAAGGATTTACGGATAAAAAGGGAGTGATATTTTTTGAGAATAAAGCAAATGGGGAACGAGTTATTAAAGAAAATACAGATTATACAATTCTAACGTACCGCGTTGGTGCTGAAAAAAACAAAAGTGAAACGCAATTCACTACGCGAGGTTTGCGTTACGATCAAAATTTCATTATTGATGTTCCTCTGTTAATTCCGGAAGAAAAAATTCGTATTCCTGAAGTTAGATATGCCTTTGGAAAATGGGAATTATTGCAAGATTCTACTATTAGTTCTAAAGATTCACTGAATTTCGTCTATGATGTTTTAATGAAATACCCTAAAATGATTTTGGAATTGAGTTCGCATACGGATTGCCGTGGAAATGATGAATTTAACTTGAAATTATCGAATAACCGTGCACGTGAATGTGTACAATATTTAGTACAAGAAAAAGGAATTGACATACGTCGTTTAATTCCTGTTGGAAAAGGTGAAAAAGAACCTGTTAAATGGATTGATGAAAGAGGAAAGGCTGTAGTATTAACGGAAAAATATATACTTCAGTTTAAAACAAAAGATCCAATTAAGTTTGAAAAACTACATTCGTTAAATCGTCGAACAGAAGGTTTTGTAAGAGGGATGGATTTTGATCCAGATTTAGCGGAACAAAAACTACTTGCACCGGTTGAAAATTTAAAAACAGCTAAAAAAGCCGCTAAAAAAGAGAAAAAGAAGAAATAAAATACGATGAAAATTTCTTTGTTTAATTTCTCTCTTCATCTCTTTTTTTGGATAGCTTTTTATTTAGTTCCTTTTGTTGATCCTAAAGGTGTTCAACCAATCCCAAGTGAGGGAATACAATTTTTGGATGAGCATTTACTTGTAAATCACATTTATTTTATCTTCATTTTCTATTTTAATAGTTCTGTACTTATACCAAAATTATTAAAAAGAAGTTCAGTCATTTATATTAGTTCACTTCTAATCTTAATTATTACCATACTTTCTATATCCTATTTTATTTTCCCGTTTTTACCCACTTATATTCCACCACCAAATTTAGGTCGTGGGATACCTTCTCCTGAAAGTATTCGTGGAAATCAATTAATTGCTTTATCATTACCATTACTTTTTATTCTTTTTATTAGTATCTCATACCGTTTATTGACTGATAGATTTAAAGAAGAGAAATTAAGAAAAGAAAAGGAAACGGAAAATTTAAAGACAGAATTGTCTTTTCTTCGTTCTCAAATTAGTCCTCATTTTATTTTTAATGCACTAAATAGTAGTATCATATTAGTTCGTAAACAATCCGAAAAAGCGGAGGGAAGTTTGTTAAAACTTGCTTCTATTATTCGATATATGCTATATGAATCAGATGAAGATAAAGTTTCTATTCATGACGAATTAGAATATATCTCAGATTATATTGATTTACAAGTGATTCGTTTTGGAGATACAGTTAATATTATCCAAAAGGTAGATATTCCTTCGGATTTGGAATTGAATATTGAACCTATGTTGTTGATACCTTATATCGAAAATGCATTTAAGCATGGGACGTCTGTCATTGATTCTCCTGAAATTGAGATTCATATTTATATTAATAAAAATCGTTTTCAGTTGGATGTAAAAAATAAATTCAAAGAAAATTATTCTAAATTTGATTCAAAAAATCAAGGTATTGGATTAGTAAATGTGAAACGTCGTTTGGATTTATTATACCCAACTAAATACCAATTAAATGTTTCTAAAGAATCAAACTGGTATTGTGTATCTTTGTCATTAGCAATTTTAAAAGATGATTAAATGTATTTGCATAGATGACGAACCGTTAGCATTAGAAATGATGGCTGATTTTGTTCAAAAAGTACCTTTTTTGCAATTGGTTACTACTTGTAGAAATGCCATTCAAGCTTATGAAATTCTTGAAAATGAATACGTCGATTTAATTTTTGTTGACGTTGAAATGCCAGAAATTAATGGCATTCAGTTTGTTCAGTCGCTGAAACAAAAGCCATATATTATTTTTTCAACTGCATATAAAAAATATGCTTTAGAAGGTTTTGAATTAGATGTGATCGATTATTTGGTTAAACCTTTTTCCTTTGATCGTTTTTATAAAAGTGTACTCAAAGTTAAAGAGACACATAGTTTAATACATAATTCTACTCCTTCGGTTTTAAAACAATTACCTCCAGACTATATTTTTGTTAATTCCGATTATAGTTTAGTTAAAGTAAATATTCCAGATATAGCTTATATTGAAGGCCTGAAAGACTATATAAAAATCTATTTAACTAACATTTCAAAGCCAATTATAACTCGAATGAGTATGAAGTCAATAGAAGAAAGGCTTGAATTGTTAGGTTTTAAACGTATACACAAATCTTATATCGTAAATTTAAGCAAGATAACATCGATAAAAAAAACCCGTCTTACGATTGAAGAAACGGAGCTTTTTATTGGAGATAGCTACAAAGTCCCTTTATATAAATCCTTAGGTTTAGAGATTTCCGAAGATGAATAGTTTTTTTCGACGAAAATCAAACTTTCATCTCTTTTTTATTCCCCTACGTATCTTTTATTTTTTGTCAAATGATTTATTTTTCATATTTGAAGTGTAGATAACAACAAATATAAAAATAGAAAACATGAAAATAAATTCAAATTTAGCGGTTAGCGATAGTGGTTTTATCTTTAACCCATCCAATGGAGATTCTTTCTCAACAAATGCTGTTGGTGCCGATATCATTCGATTAATGAAAGAAGGTAAATCTTTAAATGAGATTAAGAAAGAAATTAGTGCAAAATATGAAGTTGAACCAGGTGCTTTCGAGAAAGATTACGAAGATTTTATTTCTCAATTACAAGACCATTTTTTAGTTAGTCATGTCTAATACTACGAAACGCAAACTTACAGTAGCAGTCACTGGTTTAAATGCCGTGGATAGTCCTGGACCAGGAGTTGCTGTAATACGTGGGATCCGAGATTGCGAGGATTTTGACGTTAGAATCATCGGATTATCCTATGAGTCATTAGAACCAGGTATTTACATGGAAGGAATTGCCGACAAAGTATACCAAATTCCGTATCCTGCAGCTGGAACAGATACTTTGATGAGCAGATTAGAATACATTCATTCAGTTGAAAAAATAGATGTAATTATTCCAAATTTTGATGCTGAATTACATAATTTTATCAAAATATCGAAACAATTAAAAGAAATTGGTATTTCAACTTTCTTACCAACAAATGAACAATTTGAAGCGCGAGATAAAGTGAATTTATTCAAATTTGGTGAAAAACACGGCTTTCTAATTCCAAGAGATAAAACTATTTACGATGTAAACGAATTAGCTGGAGTAGCCAAAGAATTCGAATATCCAATTGTAGTGAAAGGCAAATATTACGAAGCTACTGTTGCATATACTTTAGAACAAGCTCAAAAAGCTTATCATAAACTAAATGCAAAATGGGGACTTCCAATCATTGTACAAGAGTTTATTTCTGGAACTGAAGTAAATATTGCTGCTTTAGGTGACGGAGAAGGAAATACAATTTCTGCAGTTCCAATGCGTAAATTGTTTATTACTGACAAAGGGAAAGCATGGGCAGGAATAACACTTGAAGAACAATCTTTGATTGATTTAGCTTCGAAATTCATAAATGCTACTAAGTGGAGAGGAGGATTTGAAATAGAAATCATGCGAACAAATGATGGTAAACCATATATTATGGAAGTAAACCCTCGTTTCCCAGCTTGGATTTATTTAACTGTCGGTGCTGGACAAAATCAACCTGCCTCACTGGTTAAGTTAGCTTTAGGTGAAAAAGTAGATCCATACACATCTTATGCGGTTGGAAAACTATTTATTCGATACGCTTGGGACTTAATTACAGATGTAACTGAATTTCAAAAAATATCCGCTTTCGGAGAATTGTAAAATATAATTAATAACAAACCTTTTTCCGTTATGGTCACATAGAGTTTAGGTGTCCGACTGAGCGGTGTTGAAGTAACTAAAAAACTTAATATTATGAAAACTGAAAAATTAAAATACGAAAGACCTGCTATCCGTAAAATGAATACAGGATTGATGAATAAATTCGGAACAAGAACGGAATATGCTCCATTTACTCACATTGATGGGGTATCTGTAAAAGAATTGATTAACAAATATGGTTCTCCATGTTTCGTAATCTCGGAAAGAACCATTCGTAAAACATACCAAAATGCGGTTCGAGCTTTTAAAACGCGTTATCCTAAAGTACAATTCGCTTGGAGTTACAAAACAAACTACATTGATGCTGTATGTAACGTTTTCCATCAAGAAGGTTCTTGGGCAGAAGTAGTTTCTATTTTTGAATATACTAAGGCAATTGAAAATGGTGTGCCTGGAAATAAAATCATTTTTAATGGTCCTGAAAAAACAAAAGCAGACTTACAAGTAGCCTTAGAAAACAATTCTTATATCCACATTGATCATTTTGATGAATTATACGATTTAATTGAATTGACACAAGAATTGAAAAAAACAGCTAAAGTTGCGATTCGTGTAAATATGGATACAGGAGTTTATCCAATGTGGGATCGCTTTGGATTCAACTATGAGTCTGGTCAAGCTTGGAATGCAATTAATAAAATAATGGCTTCTGAATACCTTGAAATGGTTGGTCTACACTGTCATATAGGAACTTTTATGTTAGATCCAAATGCCTATGCTGTAGCCGCATCAAAACTTTCAGATTTAGCTGTAAATATTAAATATGTATTTAATAAAACGATTCAATACCTTGATTTAGGTGGTGGTTTCCCTTCTGCTAACACATTAAGAGGTGCATATTTGCCAGGACCAGATATGATTCCATCAATCGATGAATTTGCTGAGGTAATTACAAATACAATATTGAATTATGGTTTTAAGAAAGAAGACTTACCTTTATTGATTTTGGAAACTGGTCGTGCAATGATTGACGATGCGGGGTATCTATTGGGAAGTGTAATTGCGAACAAACGTTTATCAGACGGAAGAAGAGCAACCATCATGGACTTTGGTGTAAACATCTTATTCACAGCTTTCTGGTACGAACACAAAATTACACCAGCACAAGAATTCTCCTCACATACAGAAGATATGGTAATTTATGGTCCACTATGTATGAATATTGATGTAGTTAGATCAAGCGTTACTTTGCCAGCATTAAATAAAGGCGACCATGTTGTTGTCCATAAAGTGGGCGCTTACAATATGACGCAATGGATGCAGTTTATTGCAATGAGACCAAAAGTAACGTTAATTGATACAAACGGTAATTCTCATATTATTCGTGAAAACGAAACACTTAAGACAATTACTGAACCAGAAAGAATGCCAGATCATTTGAAAACGTTTAATTTGTAATTTTGAAAAATGAATAAATGGCTTTCCATAGCTAAGAAAGAACTTCTGTATAGCTTTGACACTATCGTCAACAGCTATGCAGTTGTGTTCTTTTCTAACAATGTAGTGTTTGGGCTATTACTTTTATTGGCTTCTTTTGTAGATCCTTTAGCTGGTATTTGTGGCCTAATTGGTGTTGTTTCAGCAAATGTGTTTTCTCGTGTAATTGGTTTGAATAAAGAGTTTATTCGAAAAGGATATCACGGATATGACGCAATGTTGGTGGCAAGTGGGATTGCTCATTTTTATTCGTTTAATGAAACAGTCTTATTGGTAATCGTATGTGTTGGTATTTTCTCAACTTTGATTTCATTTTTAATTCATGGGATTTTACATAAATACAATTTACCCACACTGAGTTTCCCTTTTTTAATTTCCATTTGGTTAGTCTTCAGTGCTTTTCCGTCGATGTCTACAATGCAAGTTCATCCGGAATTAATTTATTCTTTGAATGAAAAACAAAAAGTTTCAGGGGTAACAATCTCCATTTGGTTAGAAACAATTGATAAGCTTGAAAATCATTTGCTTTCATTTCCGCAGATTGTATCCGTTTATTTAAAATCTCTATCCTCTCTTTTTTTTCAGTCAAACATTTTATCTGGACTTTTGATTGCAATTGGCTTATTAGTTTATTCTCGAATTGCATTTAGTTTATCAATACTTGGATTTGTAGCTGCGTATTTCTTTTATCCTATGTTGGGTGGAGATGTTTCTGATTTTTACGAGAAATTTATTGGATTAAATTTTATTTTTCTTGCAATCGCAATTGGTGGAATTTATTTGATTCCAAATATTGTTAGCTATTTCATGACGGTTGTTCTAACTCCTTTATTGATTATCCTATTATTTGGCTTAAATAAAATACTTTATATGGTAGGGTTAGCTCCATATTCTTTACCATTTACGTTGTTAACTATTTTGTTTTTACATGTGTTAAATTATCGAGTTTCCATTAAATATATTCACAGGGTTCATCATCAAGAGTTTAGTCCAGAGAAAAATTTATATAATTTTTTGAATACAAACCACCGTTTACGCCTGTTTAATTTTTTTCCAATTCATTTACCTTTTTGGGGAGAATGGATGGTATCCCAAGCGCATGATGGTAAAATTACGCATCTTGGAGAATGGAGTAAAGCATTTGATTTTATCATATTGGATAATGAAATGAAATCTTATCAAAATCCTGGACAGGTAGTGGATGATTTTTATTGCTATAATAAACCTGTCGTTGCTTGTGCAGATGGCTACGTTGTTTCTGTCATGGATAATATAGAGGATAATGAAATAAAAGGTATAAATACACAACAGAACTGGGGTAATTCCATGGTAATTTATCATGCAGATGGATTATATAGCCAAGTCAGTCATTTAAAAATGGGTTCTTTAAAATATGGAATTGGTGAATTTGTGAAAAAAGGGGAGATTATTGCTTATTGTGGTAATTCTGGAAGATCTCCAGAACCTCACATACATTTTCAGCTACAAGAATCTCCAATCATAGGTTCCAAAACTTTAGATTTTCCTTTAGCATATTATATCAAACGAGAAAATAAAAAGTTTAGTCTACACTCTTTTTCGAAACCAAATGAAGGTGAATTTATTCAAAGTATCGAAGTGAATCCGTTATTAAAACTTGCTTTTGAATTAATTCCAGGAACAAAATTAAATTGGAAAATTAAGGAGGAAAATCAAGAAGTTAAGTCTCAACAATGGGAAATTTTTACAGATAGTTTAAATGTTTCCTATATTTATTGTCACGATACTAAGGCAGTAGCATATTTTTATAATGATGGTAATATGATTGTTTTTACAAGTTTCTTTGGCTCCAAAAAATCGTTATTATATCATTTTTATTTAGCACACTATAAATTAGTTTTGGGTTATTATCAAGATTTAATAATTGAAGAAAAATACCCTATTGCAACTATTTCATTAAAGTTTATAAATATTATTCAAGATTTTTTTTCGCCATTCTATCGCTTTGTAAATGCAAATTATGCTGTAAAATATACTTTTATTGATGATATAAATATCACTTCAGAAATAATTTTAGAATCTGCCGCCGAGATTAAAATTTTGGGATTTAAATCCAAAGCATTTCAATATAGCACGAATTTAAAATCCAATAAAATAAATGAATTTATAATTACTACTTCAAATAACAAAACAATAGCCATATGCGAAAATTAAGCCTAATTATTTTTCTTAGCGTATTTTCTACCTTTTCGTGGGCGCAAAAGTATGTTAATATCAAAGAATCCTATGTGGATAGTGCTTCTTATGTTTGTTTCTCAAAAGGTAAACATAAAGAATTAGTTTCATTGACAAAAAGAGCTCTTTCAGAGGGGATTGATTCATATTATTTAAGAGTAAGAATTGGAGTTTCCTATTTTAATAAAAATGAATTTTACCTGGCTGCTATTCATTTGCGTAAAGCGCTTGAGTTTTATCCTTCAGATATGTACACAAAAGAGTTTTTATTTTATGCATATTTATATATGGAGAATATGGAAGAAGCCAAGTTGATAATTGCTAAAATGCCGATTAGCTATCAAGATTTTTATACAAAACAAATTAAGTTGCAAAAATCATTTGTTTTTGAATCAGGTTATCAATTTACTAATTATTCGAATAAACAAGATAGTTCTATTTTCCTTGCAAAAGATACAAAAGACACTTCACTTCATGGAAATGGAATTTATGCTGAATCTGACAGGATGAAATCTATTCTTTATTATCAATTTGGCATTAGTTATCCTATATCTAAACGCATTAAGGCATATACAGGTGTTTCTCTTGTTCAAAATAATCGTGAACAACATATTTATTCAAAGAGTTATCTTACTGCTGCAAATTTTACGCTAATACCATCTATAAAAGATACGGCTAAATCATATACTTTGTCTCAATATCAAGCATATACAGGTTTGTCAATTACGCTTCCAAAAAACTTTAATCTTCAGGTTGGAGGACAATATATGTACTACACACAAACTAAAATAAAAGCTAATTATGATTCTACTTCTTTTAAATATAGTTATATAGACAACAAGATTTCAAAAGGTAATTTTGTAACAAATGTAAGTCTGTCGAAAAGTATTGGTAAAATCATTCCTTCCATTAGTTTAGGGTATAATTATATAGACGCAATTTCGATCACTCAATATTCTTCACAAATTAATTATTTACCTTTTGGTAACTTTAATTTGAATTTGAGTACTGGTATTAGTTTATCGAAAGATCAATCAAATAATAGAACTGTTTATTTTGTTAAAATAGGAGGGGAGGTGACTAAAAAGCTTTGGTATGTGGCTTATTTTTATGGAGGAAATCTTAAATATTTTACGGAAGGAAATGGGTATGTTGTTTACAATATTTCAGATAAAATAACGATGAAGTCAGGGTTAAATCTAACTTATTATTTATCACAAAAACTTAATTTTGGTATTCGTTACGACTTGTTGAAAAGAGAATCAAGCTATGATCGTTATTATAGCGCAAAGAAATCCACCTTCATGTCTTACACAGATAATTATTTAAATCATTCATTAATCTTAAATTTAATATGGAAATTTTAAGTAAAAAATCTTGGGTTCTATTATTAGTAATAGTTTTCTCAAGTTTCTTGTTTTCTCAATCTGATAATGCTGTTCGAGATGCTTTAAAAAAAAGTTATGATTCTGAATATCAACTAAAATTTCAAAAGGCGATGGAGGATTTAATGGGTGTATATGAGCCAACTTCTTACGAGTTAAATTTACGTTTAGGATGGTTGAGTTATAAAGCGGGAAAGTATACAGAATCAATTATTTATTATAAGAAGGCAATTGCTAAAATGCCGCTAAGTATTGAAGCGAAATTGGGAATAGTTTATCCTTTAGGTGCATTAGAAAAATGGGATCAAGTAGTTGATAGTTACTTGGCTATCATTAAAATTGATGTGTATAACGCAACTGCCAATTACCGCTTGTCGTTAATTTATTATAATCGTGGTGATTATGGTAATTCATGGAAGTATTTGCAAAAATATGTAAATCTTTACCCATTTGATTATGATGGTAATAGTTTGGCGGGATGGGTAAAATATAGTGTTGGAAAAAAAGAAGAAGCATATGCCTTTTTTAAAAAGGCACTAATGGTAAATCCATACGATACAAGCTTTAATAAGGTGCTGGGAATTAAATAGCTTAATAATAAATTAATCAAAACAACAAATTATGAAAAATAAATTGAAAAAAATTGTACTTGCTGGAACGTTTTCAATATTTGCTCTAACTGCATTTACTCAAAATGAAATTGAATTACGTAATGCATTTAAACAAAGTTATATCGAGGAATATAATTTAAAGTATGCTAAGGCTGTAGAATTGTTATCACCTTACGCAGTTTCTAATACATATGAGATTAATGTTCGTTTAGCTTGGTTATATTATTGCAATAATAAATTTAAAGAATCTACAGTTTATTACAAAAAAGCAGTGGATCTCGCTCCAAAAAGCTTAGAAGCTAAAATGGGCTATATTTATGCATTAGCCTCACTTGAAAAATGGGATTTGGTTATTGATCAGTATAAGGCAATATTATCGATTGATCCGACTCATGCATTAGCAAATTACAATCTTGCATTAATTTATTATAATAGAGCAGATTTTAAGAATGCATTATCTTATATTAATACATATATAGCTTGCTATCCGTTCAATTTTGATGGTGTTAATTTAGCTGGATGGATTAAATTTAATTTAGGGAGCAAAGATGAAGCAATTTTATATTTTAAAAAGGCATTATTATTAAGTCCAGATGAAAAAAAGTACGATACTGTATTAAAAACAAAATAATTTTAGTCAATCATTTTATTAATGCTCATCTAAGATGGGCATTTTTAGTTTAACTTTGTTTTAAACTTGAATTTATGAATGAATTAGTCCAACAAATTATTGATAATCCAGGTGCTTCGCTTATTATTATCGGTAACCTAATATTGATTGAAAGTTTATTATCGATTGATAATGCGGCTGTTTTAGCTACTATGGTTCTTGATCTTCCTGAAAATCAAAGACAAAAAGCATTGAAATATGGTATTTTAGGTGCATATTTCTTTAGAGGACTTGCACTTTTGTTTGCTTCGGTTTTAATTAAAATTTGGTGGTTAAAACCTATCGGCGGACTATACCTTTTATACCTTGTTTTTGACTGGTATAAGAAAAAACAAAAAAGTAATAACGAAGAGGAAATTGTAGATAAAAATGCCAATTGGTTGTATCGTAAGACTGTTGGATATATCGGTAATTTTTGGGCTACAATTGCACTTGTCGAATTAATGGATATGGCTTTTTCTATTGATAATGTATTTGCAGCCGTTGCGTATACTCCAAATACTATTCTTATTTGTATAGGTGTTTTTATTGGTATTTTAGCTATGCGTTTTGTTGCGCAATGGTTTGTTAAATTAATGGAGAAATTTCCTTTTTTAGAATCTTCTGCTTTTATAGTTATTGCAATATTGGGATTAAAATTATCGTTCTCTATTTACGAACACTTTTTCCCTTTTCATGCCATATCGCAATTTATGAAAAGCGAAACGGCAGATATGTTCGTTTCTTTGTTAACAATAGCAATATTTATCGTTCCTATTTTAACTACAGTTTCAAAAAGAAAAAAGTAGGTTTAAGCTACTTTTAAAGGGTGATGTGGAGCTAATCGTTGAATTTCAAGTACCTTATCTACTGTACTTAAGAATCTAACTTTTTGTTTGTGACCATCAATTTTAAATTCTAAGGAGTATAATTGAAAACGAAACACTGGAATCTGTTTGACATTTCTAATTGATTTTATTGGTGTAATGTATCGTTTAGTATTTGATTTTTTAACTAAGATGCAATCTCCAATTATACTTACTTGACTAATATTATTTAAAGAATAAAAGAATAATATAAATACTAATATCATTAATGCATGAATAGCAAGATTCTGCCAACTTAGTCCAATAAAATTATATAAAAATAGACTAATTACTAAAAGAAATGAAAATATACATATTAGAGTAACAGATACAATCTTTTCAGTATTAATAATCGATAAAATGATTTTTTTTTGAACTTTTGTCTTAGCCATAATTTAATCGTTTTGTTTCATATACTCCTTTTTAACGCGAATGTTTCATTTTGGGACAATTTTATAAATTTATTATTTCAGCATTTGTTACTTTTGTCTAAACAGCATGGTTATGGAAGAAAAAAATAAAAAAACAAGCGCAACAAAACAAGCTAAAATAGATGCTTTATTGAAGGAGTTAAGTAATTCTAATATTTCGAAGGTTAAACTTACACTGGAGGCTTTAAAATTATATGGAGATCCATCCATTCTTCCTAGAGCAATTAAAGAATTAACATTAGAATCTCATTCAGAAAAAAACAATGCGATTATCGAATTTTTATCCTGCTTGAAAGATGCTAAGGCACGTTCTGTTATGATGAATCTTGTTCAGGATGCTGAATATATTGCTTATAGACAAATTCTTTTATCCACACTTTGGAATTCACCTTTAGATTATACGGATTATTTAGAAGTTTTTGTGGATCTTGCAATAAAAGGAGATTTTATGATCACTTTAGAATGTTTAACGATTATAGAAAATTTAGATGGCCCTTTTTCTGAAAAATCGGTAATGGAATCTCAAGTACTTTTGGGTAATTATGCGGAAACTAATCCTGATAAATCCTCTCAAAAAGGGGGGTTGATTAGTGAAATCGCGTTGTTGATTCAAGATTTCCAACGCTTGGTTGACTCAGAAGATTAAAGTTTCTCAAAAAGTATTTGTTCAATAGTTACTCTAACTACTTCGCTCGACTCGATATGTGCCATATGTCCTACACTTGGTAAAATAACATGAGGTATCTTATCCATACATTTATGTATCATTTCATTTTGCGATACAATCATATCTTTTTCACCCTGTAAACACACCAGTTGAGCATTTATTTTTAAAGCAAGATTAGTTAAATCAGGCCTGTCTCGCATAGCAATAGTTGCGTATTCAATACCTTCAATAGTTATTTTTTTTGCTTCTTCAATTAAATGCTTTATTGCTTTATAATGTTGTTTTGGGTTGCAAAACAATCCTGGTATGGCTTCATTTATAAAAAGATCTTTATTTTGATTTACAATGGATATTACACGATTTCTATTGTTTTTTTTCTCTATTGAATCTTCCCAAAAATTAGAATTTAATAAAATAACTTTAGGTTCAAAACTTACTTGTTTAGCCATTTCCAAAGCGACATAACCACCCATAGAATGTCCAACAATATCATAGCGGAGAATTCCATTTTTATGAAGAGTTTCGATAATTAACTTTGCAAGGTTGGATATACTCTTTTCTTTTGATTTGGGTACAGTTGAATTACCATGCCCTGGAATATCGACATATATACATTGAATAGAAGAGGAGCTAAAATCCAAATAATTCCACATGCTTGATGATTCCAAAAATCCATGCAGAAATACAACAGGTTTACCTTCGCCAATAATTGTTAGGTTAACCGACATCTATGCATTCATTATCGTTTCAATTTCGTCAACTTCAATTGGAATGTTCGCCATTAAATTGAATGGAGAACCATCTTCTCTAACAACTAAATCATCTTCTATACGAATTCCAATCCCTTCTTCAGGAATATATATGCCAGGTTCACAAGTAAAAACCATCCCTGCTTGAATTGGCTCATTAAATAATCCTACGTCATGGGTGTCTAAACCTAAAAAATGACTTGTGCCATGCATAAAGTATTTTTTATATGCAGGCCAATTCGAATCTTGGTTTTTGATGTCGGTTGAATCAATTAATTTTAATTTAATCAATTCACTTTCCATTAATCTTCCTACCTCTTTTTGGTATTCGGCTAATAATGTTCCAGGTACTAACATTTTTTGTGCTTCATTTTTAACATGTAATACCGAATTATAAACCGCTTTTTGTCGTTCAGTAAATTTACCGTTAACTGGTATACAACGCGTTAAATCTGATGCATAATTCGCATATTCTGCACCTACATCTAACAAAATAAGATCTCCAGAAAGACATTTTTTGTTATTTTCTATATAATGTAATACACATGCATTTTTTCCCGATGCAATTATTGGTGTATAAGCAAAGCCTTTCGAACGATTCATTAAAAATTCATGGGCTAATTCCGCCTCAATTTCATACTCCCAAACTCCTGGTTTGATAAAATGTAATAATCGATCAATTCCTTTGTGTGTAATGTCACAAGCCTTTTGGAGTAAAGCAATTTCTTCATTCTCTTTAACGGATCGAATGGAATGTATAATTGGCGCACTTTTATGAACTGCATGTGCAGGGAAATCATTTTTACATTTCTTAATAAAACGTTCTTCTCTGGTTTCGGTATCTTTCCCAGCTCTTAAATGCTCGTTTGTATTGAAGTAGATCCCTTCCGCTTCTGCCATCAATTGATTGAATATAGTTTCAAATTGATTCAACCAATAAACAGTTTTTATTCCTGAAACTTCAAAAGCTTGCTCTTTAGATAATTTTTCTCCTTCCCAAATTGCGATTGTTTCACTTGTTTCTTTTAAAAACAACACCTCTCTATGAGATTCATTATCTGAAGTCGGGAATATCACTAATATGGATTCTTCTTGATCAACACCCGATAAATAAAAAATATCACGATGCTGTTGAAAGGGTATAGTACTATCTGCACTAATTGGATAAATATCATTTGAATTGAAAACAGCAAGAGTTTTTCCATTCATTTTTGAACTAAACTTTAATCTGTTTTTAATAAATAATTCGGAAGATATTTTATCGTATTTCATTTTCTAATTTTTTGAGTGCTAAACAAAGATACTTCTCTAAATAGTAACGACAATTTTTTTTTAATTTTTTTTTAAATTCTAGTAGGTCGTAATTAATTTACGTTCTACTGGTCTTAGCTTTGTCAAAAGAATTAAAAATTAAAACTAAATATAATGGTAAATTTATTTGACAAAATAGAAATAAAAAATATAGAATTTCAAACAAATAGCGATGAAGTTTCAGTTAAATGCATTGTGAGTCAAGGGGTGAATGTATTTGTAAATGAGTTAATTATTGATTTTTCAGATTTAAATAGATTGATTAATAAAATTCAAAAAATCACAAAAATAATGGATTTATTTAGCTATTTTAAAACTACAAATTTAGATAATGGCGCATCACTTTACTATCTCGCAAATGACAATGAAAATGTATTTAAATTACCACTATCTGAAATGAGTGAATTTCATCCAATTCGACAAATTAGAGCATAAACAGCTTTTATTTTCTTTATTTGTCAATTGTCGATAGAGTAGGAGTATTTTAAACTTTCATCTTTCAACTTTTTTTTTATATATTTGAATAATTATCAGTTGTTGAGAGATTTAAATTAGCTTTTTATGAAAAAAAATGTGTTCTTTTATTTTTTACCTATCTTGTTTTTAATTAGTTGCATTAAACATGAGATTATTCCAGCACCATCTAAATCTGTAGATTTAGCTTGCTCATTTAAAGGTTCAATTGGTGGAACAGATATTAAGTGGTTGCAAAATGTGGATGATTATAATTGTATCCCATCGCAAGATAAATTATTGACAACTACTAGTGGTCAACAATCTTCCTCAACTTTCATTTCTAAAATTGCTTCATCTTCGGTTAAAGGTGAAATTTCGGTTGCATTAGGACGAGTATTTTGGACGCAATTTGACAAGCCAACACATGAAATTTTCACTAAGTTTTTTGACACCTATAAAACCGATCATCCTTTATATTCTACTGGAGGTAAATTTGGTTTTGAAGTTCGTTATAAAGATAATTTAGGAACGGAATGGGTGTCTGATTCAGCTTCTATTTTTCCTCAAAATGTCACAATTTCTAACCTTTCCTATGATTCAGATATAAATTTAGACTATTGTAAATTTACAGCTACTTTTAATTGTCATTTATTTCACTACAATAACGATACTAAGAAAAAGGATTCGTTAGAGGTAGAAAATGCAATTTTTAAAGGATGGTTTACGAGATAAAACTGATTTATCAGTTTAAAATAGTATGAGCCACACAATTAAAATAGCAATTATTGGAGATTATAACTTCACTTATAACTCCCATCATGCTACTAATTTAGCCTTAGATCATGCAGCATATTTTTTAGAAGTTGAGATAAGTTATTATTGGATTAAATTAAACGAAGCCAGCCAACTTACTCCCAGTCAAATAAAAGAATATGACGGAATCTGGATAAGTCCAGGACCCTATAAAAATGAGTTCTTTTTAGGTGGTATTATTGATTTTTTAATTCAACAATCTATACCGGTTTTTATAACAGGTGAAGGATATAAAAAATTGTTAGAAGTTTTAGTTGCAAGAAATAATTTGAACGTAAAAGGTGAAAAATTAATTTCAGATAACCTAATTGAAGGTAGAATGTTTGAACAAGTTCAAATTATCCCTCATTCGAAAGCATTGATACACCTTTATACAAATCATAATGATATTGAATTGACTGCTGCTCGTTACAGTTTGTACCCTAAGCTTTTAAATTATTTGAAAGATGAATTTATAACGATTGAAGCATATAATCAAGTGGAAGAAGTGGAAATTTTTAGTTTAAGAAATAAAGATTTTTTCTTGGCTTGTGGTTTCTCGCCTCAAATTTCATCTACACGAGAAATTCCTCATCCAATTATCTATACATTTATCAAAGCAGCAATGGAGTATCAATTAAAATAAACTACTCCCTTTTTCTGTGTTTTCATAATATTCGTCGATTTCTAATTGTTTCGACTCTGCAGCTCTAACCGCCAATGCATCGCAACGCTCATTTTCAAAATGGCCATTGTGACCTTTAACCCATATATATTCAATTTGAAAGTTTGAAGCTATTTTTAAATACCTTCGCCATAAATCTTCATTTTTCTTGCCGAAAAAACCCTTTTTGATCCAATTGTAAACCCATCCTTTCGTAATTGAGTCTATAACGTATTTAGAATCTGAGGTAATACGTACTAAATAATCCGTTGTTTTTAAACTTTCTAAAGCGACAACAACAGCAAGTAATTCCATTCTATTATTCGTGGTTAAACGATATCCTTGAGACAATTCTTTTATCTTATCTCCAAAACGTAAGTATACTCCATATCCACCATTTCCAGGGTTTCCCTTGGCAGCTCCATCTGTAAATATTTCAATTACTTTTTTCAATTATTAATTTGAATTATTCTTTAAGTATTCTAAATGTTTTGCCATTCGTCTCATCATCCATCTTCTAACAATATACATGAAAAAAGAAAGTAATGAAATCACATAGTAGGAATACCATCTTTCAAATCCTTCAAGTATGCCCATTATAGTTACAACGAGAACAGAACCTATAGACACTACTAACCATAGGTATAGCATAAATGTATTGTATTTACTCATTTTAATCTATTTTAAATTTTCCTTTTGGTTTGATAAATTCATATTGTTTAAAGTCTAAAGAAGTTTTAATACCATCTCCATAAAATAGACTACCATCACTTGATTTTACAATTACTGATTTATCAGTAAATACAGCCTGAGTATTCTGATTCCAATGAAGTTCTTCTGTTTCTAATATTTGATTCTCTTTAATATTTCTTAATCTTACAGAATCTTTAAATTTCATCTGTCCAGTCTCCTGTATTATTTCTCCATACATTGAACTCAAGACAGATTCAACTTTTCCAGCTTGATTGTACAGTGTGATTTCAATTCCTTTTCTAAATTTTATTCTTGTTTTTGGCTTGTAATACGTCTCTGATAGCTTTGCTTTTAATTCAATTTTGGCAAATCCACTATCCGTTTGTATCATGTGTACATTTGAAGTTCGTTCGTCAGGATCTGTTGGCTTAAAGCTTACTTTTTTTATTGTACTTAAATCATTTTCACATGAAATGAAAATAAAAAATAAAAACGCACCAAGAATTAAATAAGCCCAATGTTTCATGTAGAACTAATCAATTTTATTTTTCTTAAACCATCGTTCATAACTTGCTGGTGTAATATTAACTCCAAAGTTAACCGTCAAATAATTCTCTTTTAAAGTAGCCACATTTCCATTCCATTTTTGTCCGTATAAACAACTAATGTTAATGGATGAAGAGGAAAATTGGCTGATAATTGGGATACCAAAACCAAATGTAATTGCTTTGTTTGTTAATTGGACGTTATTATCTTTCCATGGTAACGTTTGATAAACTGCTCCAACTCGATATTTCATTCGATGTATTAAATTGATGTTTTTGGAACGGTCTAAGAAATCGTAATGTGGCGCAAACTGAAATCCTATACCATATTGAATAGTACTGTACAATAAATCGGTGGTTGTTTGTGTCGTTGAATAACTTTTCCAGTCAACCATTCTCAGCTCTCCACTTAGCTGTAATTGAGGTGATCGATCTGAGTTTCGATTTGATTTGTTATTTTGTGTGAAATCATACTTAAATCCTACGGAATAAATAGAAGGAGAATGTATGTTCCCTATGGATTTAATGTATTTTAAAGTATCGTTTCCTAAAACGTTACTTGTACTTAATGCATAGATTAAAGAATTGGTGTTTACTGTTGAATACAACTGTGATGGACTATAGGTACCACCAAAAACAAAAGCGTGATCCCGATTTATTTTGTACTGATAACTGGCACCAAAATCAAAATTGGCAGATTTAATTTGTTGCGTACGCTCTCGTATACCACCTATGGATGAACTTGAAAGACTTGTAACTATTTCATTTGTAGCTACACCGAAAATATAACCAATGTTTGTACCTAAAGAAACAGTATGTTTATGAATTTGGAGTAATTTGTAGGAAAATCCAAAATATGCATTTGAATAACCCCCACTACCACTGTATGAGTAATGTAGTGTATCAACTCCTGAAATCTGATCTCCTTTTAGTTGATAACCAGTGCTCGAATAAGGTTTTAACCCAAAACATATTCCGAAGCGATTACTAACTGACATACCTAAAGTAAAGTGATTTAATGAGATGAAATTAGCAATGCTTGTAAGTGAATTTTGTTTGAAATTAGAAAAAGAGGATGTTAATCCAATAGAAAAAATCGGTTGACCTTTTCCTAAAAAAGAATATGAAGATGGATTTTCTGAATTTAATTGTGCTGAATCAATAAGTGGCGTACTTACATTTCCTAGTCCTCCAAATATAGAATGACTTAATGGATTTAGTTCACCTAAACCTCTTGATGTGAATGGGTTGTTTGTATTCGTTTGTCCAATCAAAATAAAAGGCGAAATAAATAGACTTAATAGTATGATTTTAAGAAGCATAGGTACCTAATGAATAATATAATCCGATTAAAGTTAAATTTAACTCTACAAATATGCCGTTTTTTGCTTGGATATCAAAACAATGTGCGTCACCTCCTGTAACAAAAATTGTTATTGTCTCATATTGCTTTTCATAGTGTTGTATGAAACAATCAATTTCACTCTGAATTCCTAACATTACACCACTTTGTATACATTCATTTGTAGATGTGCCAATAACAGGAGGGATTGTATAATCTTCGATTAATGGTAATGCACCTGTGAATTCAGATAATGATCGATAACGTAAATTTATTCCAGGAGAAATAGACCCGCCTTGATAAATGTGTTCTTGATCAACTAAATCAAATTTTATGCAGGTTCCAATATCAATTATTAAGTTCGCTGTATTGGAAAGTTTAGTTGCACCTATTATGTTAGCTATTCGATCACTTCCTAATGTGTTTGGAGTTCTATAGTTATGACTAAATGGAAGTTCTCCTTCATTTTTAAAATAAATAGAATTTGGCATCATTTGTAATAACCATGTTGTTTCTTTTTCCGAACGAACAGATGAAAGAATGGATTGGTCAAAATGATATTCTAATAAAAATGTCTTTAATTGTCCCCATTCTTGGTTTCCAAAATAAAAAATTTCTTTTAATTGTTCCTCAATAAATACACCCACTTTAATGCGTGTATTACCAGCATCTATTACCAAAGTTGTTTTTAAGTTCGCTTTCATAGGTATACAAATTTACTTTTATTTTCAAAAAATCATAGAAATATCATTTTGTTTTAAATTTATTTATATATTTGCATTCAAGTAAACGGGGGAGCGTAGCTCAGTCGGTAGAGCAAAGGACTGAAAATCCTTGTGTCGGGGGTTCGATTCCCTCCGCTCCCACAGTAAAAAGGTGTCTAATTAGACACCTTTTTTTGTTTCTGTTATTTTGTTTTTAAATAAAAGCAAGCCATAAGCCGGGTTCTGTGTATCGTTTTCACGAATAACTATCATTTATCTAGTCTTAAAATCACTCTTAAGATCCATCGACCTACCCTCTGAGTTTAGCGAGCAACCATTCGTTATTTGCATAACGCCCCAGTTTACATGGTCTTTCAGTCCGTAAGGTTTACCTTGCAGTTTTTGTCGCCAAAAACACGGTGAGCTCTTACCTCACCTTTTCACCTTTTCCAAAATTGCTTTTGGTAGTTTTCCTTTCTGTGGCACTTTCTGTCCTGATTTCTCAGTCCTTCCCGTTAGGAAGTACGGCGCTCTATACTGCCCAGACTTTCCTCCTGTATTTCTACAGGCGATAGTTTGGCTTGCTTTGTACAAAGATACGTTTTTACTTTTGCAATACTCGTATAACTATGAATGGTTCTCTGTACTTTTGATTAAAAGGATAACAATAATAACAGATTATGATTTTACATTTAATTCGACATGCTAACGCGATGATTAAATCAACTTCCGGTAAAGATTTTGATCGAACACTCTCTGTAAAGGGAAGGGTAGAAGCAAAACTCCTACAAACATTCGTTAATACAATAGAATTGTTTAATACAGATATTTATATTTCGAGTAGTCAAAGAACAATGGAAACTTCATCTATTGCACTTACAAATGAATTATTTTCTAATGCAGTCTATTTAGATGAACTTTATCTAACTAGTTCTGATAGGTTATTAAAATTTATTAATGAATTAAATACGGAGAAAGATATCCTTTTGATTGGGCATAATGAAGGGATTTCTGCTTTAGCATCCTATTTGACAAATCAATACGTAGGATTAGGAACAGCAAATTATGTAGGTATAGATTTTCCTTTTATAAATTCTAAACTTATTTCGAATGGTAATGGTACTATTATACGATTTTTCGAGCCTAATTCTTAGCCTCTGTTGCTTGTGTTTTAACGTAGTCGTAATAAATAGGATTACTACTATTAGTGGTGTATTGCTCTTTTAAATGGTCTAATTTTTTTTGAGTATTATAGGATGGAGTAATTTCTTGTGTGATTGATTTGCTTTTCGGCAAAGGTTCATAGTAATATGCTGCTAAAACAAGTCCAGTTATACTTCCACCCAAATGTCCCTGCCATGAAATTTTTTCTTCCATTGGAAATACTCCCCATACTAAACTGCCATAGAGAAATACGATTAATAAAGAAACGGCTTGAAGTTGTTTTTGTCTTCTTAAAACACCACTCAAAAATAAAAAACACACTAGAGCATAAATAATACTACTTATTCCAATGTGATAAGAACCTTCGTTTTTAGCGATGGACCAAGTAAGTATTCCAGATAAAATCCAACTCAAAAAAAATACTTTGAAAGCGATATCTTTATAGTAATAAAGTAACGCAACACTCAATATATAGATTGGAAATGAATTATTAATTAAATGATATATATCATTAGTTGAATGTAATAATGGAGAAAATAAAACCCCACTTAATCCACCTACAGTTCTTGGTAAAATACCTAATCTTGTTAATTCAAAAGGTGCATTAAATTCTCCCCAATAAATCACCCACAAGGTAATAATCAACAAAAATGGATAGAGTAGAAGCTCTAAATTAATAGCTTTTTTTGTCATCTAAAGTTTGCTTGTAAGTTGAATAATAGCTTTTTTCTTTTCTTACATTATCAATTATCATTCCCCTTTTATTGCATGACAATTTGACTTAAATTAAATTACTGATTTTTTAGTTTTTAATGTCGATTTTTATATCGTTTTTATTCGAAATAAAACTATTAATTTCATTAAAAAAATTTAAATCATTTTCAATTTTATTACCTATTACAATTATAGATACACCTAAATTTTTAAATGAAATTAATTTTTTAGTTGAATTGACACCTCCTCCTATTATTATTGGTGCTTTTGTATATTTTTTTATTTCTTTTATTATTGTTAATGGAACAGATTTTTTTGCACCACTACCTGAGTCTAAATAAATGATTTTTTTGCCTTGAAGTATACCTGCTAACGAAGTTTTTAGTGCTAATTTATTATCTTTTCTTTTGATTGGTTTTGTTTGACTTACTTTAGTAACCGAACTGTCATTTTCTCCATCAATTACTAAGTAGGCCGTTGGTAGTATTTCTACATTAGATTGATAAACTTCTAAAGCATTTTCAATATGTTGCTCTATTAAGTATTTTGGATTTCTTCCAGATAATAAACTCAGATATAAAATTCCATCAGCATAAGGTGTAAACTGTTGGTTTGAACCTGGAAATAAAATAACAGGAATCTCACTTTCTTTTTTTATAAAATTTACTACAAACTCTATATCTTTTTTTCTTACGGTACTACCTCCGACAAAAAAAAACGTAACACCAACTTGGTGTGATTTTTGAATTATTGGAAGTAGGGTAGATGAAGTGTTCGTTTTTTCGGGATCAATTAGAATGGCAATATTTCCATTCGAGTTTTCTATTTGTTGAAGTAAAGTAGTAGAAGAATTCATCTGAGAGTTATTAATAAGTAAAACAAAGTATATGTTCGCCGATTTCGATCATTTCTAAAGGGATAATTTCGTTAGAAATTTTTAAGGATCTACCAGACCAAATGTCATTTTGATTATAGATAGGTAAGTCATTCTGAAAACTTAACCCAGTAATATTCGACCATTTGTATAGGGCTTCTTTTGCACACCAATAGCGGGTGTAATATTTTGCTAAATCGATTTCATTTACCGATTTGATTTCTATAGGATGCATGAATTTCACTCCCAAATGTATGATCTTTTCTTGTACGGTTTCAATATCAATACCTACTCTCTTTTCTGAGCTTATTCCAATGGCAACATATTCTTTGGTGTGCGTTATGGACAAAGAGAATGAATGGTCTTCAAAGTAGGGGGCTCCAGTAGATTTATATTTGATTTTTTTCCCAGGGAGTATTTTATTTACTATTATCCTAATGGCAATGAATTCTTTTTTTCTTTTTTCACTTTGAAAGGCAACGAATTTTCTTATTTCGTCGTCTTCCAATTGTAGTTCATCTACATCGGTAGATTTTATACTATTGTTTTTGATAAGGTAAACATGTGTATTCTTTTTCGAGAATGAAAAGATTTCCCTTGTTGTTTGCATAACACAAAATTACATACAAAAAAGAAATAAGAAGATTGTGAAAATTACACACACTACATTTTAACGAATTGTTAAAATTGTTTAAAAGAAATTATAAGTTAAATTTTGTTAACCGGTTTTTTTCTACTTTCTTTGCATTTGATTTTTTGCACTTTTCGTGTGAATAGTTCTCAATTTATAAAAAATTTAATTTTTTTAGATATGGTACGTAAGCTCTCTTTATTAGTTGCAACTGTTTTTTTGTCAGTAGCTTATAGTTTTTCTCAGAATGAAATTATAGGAACTGTAATGGATGGTGTTAATAAAACGGAAGCGATTTTTGACGCTAAAGTGTTGTTGAAGTCAGGGACAGAAACTGTTCGAATCGCCAAAACGGATTTTAATGGAGAATTTCGTATGGGTGAGATTCCTGCAGGAACATATGATATTATCGTTTCTAAAACCATAGATGGTTATCAAGATGTGAAATTGGAAGGTTTTGTTGTTTCTGGAAATAAAATTAATTATCCAGAAACCTTTTATTTGAATAAACCGAAATTAGAAGAGGAAACTAAACCAGGAGCGAAGCCTTTGACTGCAAAAGAAAAAGAAAAAATGTTAACAGAAACTGTGGTTAAGATTTATAAAAAACCACTTATTGAAAGGGATGGTGGTCCTTCTGGAGACACAAAAACAAGAGAAGAAATTGCTGCATTACCAACACGTAGTATTGAAGGAGTTGTAGCTACAATGGCTGGTGCAAATACAAATGAAGGCGATGGTAAAATTAGTATGCGTGGATCTGGTACTGGAGAAGGTACAAGTTATACTTATATTGATAATATTAAAGTTCGTGGAGGATTGAATTTGCCTAAAAGTGCTTTAGAAGAAGTTTCGGTTATGACAGGAGGTATTCCAGCGAATTATGGAGATGCTACAGGAGGTATTATTTCTGTAACAACTCGTGGTCCTTCTTCTAAATATTTTGGAAGTGCCGAAATTGTAAGTTCAGGCTTGTATTTTAAAGGGAAAGATGCAAATGGTTACGATGGTAAAGTGTTTGGTTTAGATAAGTACGGGTACAATTTAGCAGAAGGTATGCTTTCTGGTCCTTTATTATTTACAAAAGATTCATTAGGTAATAAAGATAAGCCATTATTAGGTTTTTTAATTTCTGCAAATTACACGGATCAATTAGATGATCGTCCTTTGGCAAACGGAGGTGGGTATAGGATAAAAAAAGAAGTAAGAGACGAAATTTTGGCACATCCTTTGGTTGCTCAGCCAGATGGTAAAGTTCCATTACATGCTGCGAATTTTTTACGTTCTTCCGATTTTGAGCAAAATGCTTGGAGAATGAATGCAAGAAAATCTACATTTACTTCTAATGCTAAAGTGGACGTGAAATTAGGTCCTACAATTAACTTGACTTTTGGTGGAACGTTTAACTATAATAACGGAAAGGAATATAATTATAGAAGTTCCTTATTAAATTTTACAAATTTTGGAGATGCAATAACTTCTGACTTCAGGGTGTATGGACGTTTAAGTCAACGTTTTGATTTTAACGATTCTAGTGCATTAATTAAAAGTGCAAGTTATACTTTGATGGTAGATTATTCAAGTAGTACTGGTAATTATTACGATAATAGATTTAAGTACAATGCTTTTGAGTATGGTCATGTAGGAACGCTTGCTACAACAAGAATTCCTACATACAAAATGAATTACAGTACTCTTGTAGAATCCCAAAATTCTTGGCAAGAAACGAAAGTTGATTTTACTCCGTCAATTTATAATCCATCTTTGGCAGCAATCACTTCTCAATATTTTTCTATTTATGCAAACAATCCTTCAGGGCACACAGAAAATAGACAACAAGTGCAACAAGGTAACGCTTTATTTAATGGAGATTCTCCAAATAACGTATATGATTTATGGAATAACATTGGAACCCCTTATAGTTATATGGGTAAATCTCAAAACGAACAATTCCGTGTTACTGGTAATGGAAATGTTGTAATAGGTGGCCATAAAATTTCCTTAGGTTTTGAATTTGAGCAACGATTTGATAGATCTTGGGGTGTTTCAAATCCGGCAAGTTTATGGACAATTGCAAGGCAACTAACAAACTTCCATAATAAATCATTAGATACTACGCAAGGTCATGTTATCAACATGGGAAATTATAAGCAAATTAATTATGATAACTTAAATTCTGGGTACGCATATCACCATAATGGAGTTTTTGGTGGGGATTATGCTCGTACTAAATTTTCAGGAGGTGATTCAACAATGCAAGAAAATCAATCTTTTTTTGATTTTAATTTGAGAAATAAACTACACCTACCAGGTGGTGGTGCAAATAATTCGTATGTTGATTTAGATAGAATTGACCCAAGTCTACTTTCCGTTGATATGTTCTCAGCAGATGAATTAATGAACCAAGGAAATAAATTGATATCTTACTATGGATACGACGTTGCTGGAAATAAAACGTATGGTAAAACCGATATCAATGATTATTTTACAAAATTTGATGAGCATGGTAACTATAAACGTGCAATAGGTGCATTTCAACCAATTTATGTAGCTGGTTATATTATGGATAAATTTTCTGTAAATGATTTAATTTTTAACGTAGGTCTTCGTATTGATGCATTTGATGCAAATCAACCTGTTCTTAAAGATCCTTATTTATTATTTAATGCAAATACTGTAGCTCAAGCAAAAGCGATTTACAGTAAAGAACCAACCACGCATACTTGGTTAGCAGATGACAGTAAAAATAGTATTATTCCATCCACAATGGGTGATAATTATGTGGTCTATGTAAACGATATTAAAAACCCAACGTCGATAATGGGGTACCGTTCAGGTTCAACTTGGTATAATGCACAAGGTGTTCCAGTTGAGAATCCTAAATCTTTGGAAGGACCTGGAGGAATTTCTCCTTGGTTAACGGATCCTAATGTAAAAACAATTAATGCTTCAGCATTTGAAGCTTACAAACCTCAGGTGAACTTTATGCCTCGTTTTTCATTCTCATTTCCTATTTCAGATAAAGCATTATTCTTCGCACATTATGATATATTAACGAAACGCCCAACTACTGCAACTCGATTTGATCCAACAGAGTACCAATTTTTAGCTGTTACTTCTTCCCCAACAATCAATAATCCTAACTTGAAACCTGAAACAACTATTGATTATGAATTGGGATTCCAACAAGTATTATCTGCAAGTTCCTCTATTAAAATTTCTTCTTACTATAGAGAACAACGTAATCAAGTACAATTAATAAATATGTTTGAGGCTTATCCAAAAGCATACAAAACATACGGAAACAGAGATTTTGGTACAGTAAAAGGATTAACAATTGCATATGACTTGAGAAGAACAGGAAACATTAGGTTAACAGCAAACTATACCTTGCAATTTGCGGATGGAACTGGTACAGATGCAGCTTCTGTGGCTTCATTTATTAATGCGGGTCAACCAAACCTTCGTAATATCTTTCCTTATGATTACGATACAAGACATCAATTTAACATCGTAACTGATTACCGTTATGGAAGTGGTAAAAAATACAATGGTCCAGAGATAGCAGGTATTAAATTATTTGAAAATACTGGTATTAATATAACTTCAAATATTTATTCTGGTAATCCTTATTCTTCTCAGTCTACAATTACAAATGCTGCGGCAATTAGTCCATTAGCATCTGGTATGACAGGTACATTGAATGGTTCACGTAAACCTTGGTCATACAGAATGGATATACAATTAGATCGAAATATTGAAATAAAAATCAAAGATAGATCCGCAACTGCTGGTGATGCAACTTTAAATAAAGATAAAACTGTTTTCTTAAATGTATACATTAGAGCAACAAATTTATTAAATCAATTTAACGTAATTAATGTTTATAGAGCTACAGGTAACTGGAATGATGATGGATATTTAGCTGCATCTCAATTTCAACAATCCATTCAAAATCAATATGACGAGAAATCGTTTAGAGATTATTATACAATGAAAGTTCAAAATGCTTTCAATATAAGTTCGCCACGTACCATTCGTTTGGGAGTTAGATTTGATTTTTAATAAGAATATTACTTAAAATACATAACCATGAAATATTTAGTAATCGCGTTATCTTTTACGCTTAGCACAATAGGTTTTTCGTACGATTATGATTTCGGAAAAAAAGGAAATGCACAAAAACACGTAAATAAATCCGGATGTGCTCCATCAAGTACAACGCTTCGTTTGTCGTTTAATGACGTTAGTGCTTTGTTAGAAACTGGTGGAATGTTGTTCTTAGATAGATCAAATGGTATTGGTACGTATGAAGTACCTGCACATACAGGATTGACGGCAATTTATGCAGCGTCTTTATGGATGGGGGGAGTTGATGTGAATAATCAATTAAAAATCGCTGCTCAAAAATACCGTTCAACTGGAAATGACTTTTGGACTGGACCTTTAACTTCAAAACCAAATAGTGGTAATTATAATCCTAAAGTTCCATTAGGCGATAATTCAGTAAAGGATTTTGGGGATGCGAACATTGGTACTAAAGAATGTGAAGCTTACGATAAATTTTTCACTATTCGAAAAGCAGAAGTAATTCAATTCGCAACTTGGTGGGAAGCTTGTAAAGGATTGAAATCAAACACTGATTTATGTTTAACTGTTAGTACACCATCGAATGAAGTGTTAAATCGTATTTATTCTTGGCCTGCACATGGGGATGAAACGTTATTTCAAGATCATTATTTAGCTCCTTTTTATGACAATGCAGAATGTAAGGATGGTAAAGATGGTTGGTACGATCCATTAAATGACGGAGATTATCCTTGGTACGATGATATCTTAAATAAAGATGATATTATTTGTGGTAGCGATCGTCGTGTTTCTTTATTTGGAGACGAAACAAACTGGTGGATTTTTAATGATAAGGGAAACATTCACACAGAAACAAATGGTGAGCCAATTGGGATGGAAATTCGTGCACAAGCTTTTACCTTTACTACAACAGATCAAATTAACCGTATGACTTTCTATAATTATGAAATGATTAATAGAAGTACACAAACATTATACAACACCTATTTTGCGCAATATGTCGATCCAGACTTGGGTAACTATAGTGATGATTATGTAGGTTGTGATGTTACTCGTGGTTTGGGATTCTGTTACAATGCGGATGATAATGACGAATCATTTGCAGGTAAATTAGGTTATGGAGCAAATCCTCCTGCAATCGGGGTAGATTTCTTTGAAGGTCCATATCAAGATGCTGATGGAATAGACAATCCTGGCCCTCATTTTGACAAATCCGGAAATTTTACAAAACCTACCGTTCAAGTTGCTATCGCAAATAAAGGTATCGTTTACGCTGGTTTAGGGATTGGTTATGGGGATGGTATAGTGGATAATGAACGTTATGGTATGAAACGCTTTACTTACTACACTGGTTCAGGTTCTTCGAATCAATCGGTTACTGACCCTTCTACTGCTGGTCAGTTTTACAACTACATGAATGGTAAGTGGAGATTTGGTGATAAAACAATGTTTGGAGGTTCTGGATTTCCTGGCGGTCCAAAGGTAACTACAATTCCTGCTGACTATATGTTCCCTGGTGATTCAGATACATTAAATTGGAGTACAGCCGGTATTAATCCAGGTCAAAAAGATTGGTCTGAAATTTCAGAAGGTAATCCTAAAGGTGACAGACGTTTTGTTCAATCTGCTGGACCTTTTACACTTAAACCAGGGGCAATCAATAACATTACCGTTGGTATAGTTTATGCACGTAGTACGGAAAGTGGGTTGTTAGCTTCTGTAAATTCTTTAAGAGTGGCAGATACGAAAGCACAACAATTATTTGATAATTGTTTTAAAATATTGGAACCACCAAGTGCTCCTAAATTATCGGTTCAAGAATTGGACAAAGAATTGATTTTAACACTCAGTAATCCTAAGCCATCTAATAACGTTGGTGAGAATTATATACAAAAAGATGTATCCATTGATCCAAGTTATAAGGATAAATTCTACCATTTTGAAGGATATATGATTTACCAAGCTAAATCTGAGAAGGTTTCATCAACTGATTTGTATAATACAGATAATGCTCGATTAGTTGCTCAATGCGATATCAAAAATGGGGTATCAAAAATTATTAATTATGAATTTGATGAAGATTTTGGAATTTCGGTTCCTATCTTAAAAGTCAAAGGTAACGACCAAGGTATCAAACATAGTTTTTCAGTTAAAACTGATTTGTTCACAAATACAAACCTTGCGAATAATAAATCGTATTATTACATAGCTGTAGCTTATGCATATAATAATTATAAAACATACATTCCTGATGAGCCTGGTTTTACAGATGGTCAAAAAATTCCATTTATCATGTCAAGAACTGGTTACGATGGAGGGAAAATTAATCCCGTAATGTCTATTCCTCATAAACCTATAGCTGAAAATGTTGTTAAAAAAGCAGATTTTGGTTATACACCTCAAATTACTCGTTTAGATGGTAGAGGAAATGGAGGAAGAGCTGTAGAGTTGGTTAAAAGCTCATTAGATCAAATAATTTCGAAAGGTAAATTTGAAAATCCAACCTACGATTATGGCAAAGGACCTTTAAATATAAAGGTAATTGATCCTTTAAATTTAGCTAAGGGATATTTTGAATGTAAATTCAGAAATTATAAAGTTGCAAGTAACCAAACCAATGATGCGATTAATAATGATGCTGTGGATACAGCATCTTGGGTTATTTACCAATATAATAGTAAAAATGGCGGCGTGTTATTAGATTCAGTACTTTCTGAAAATACAATTGCTGTAAATAATGAACAGTTGATTCCAAAATGGGGAGTTTCCGTTCAGATAACGCAAACTAATTATGTAAAATTAGATGCTAATATGAGTTCTACTTATGAATACAGACAGTATTCTGACCCAATTTCAGCTACTATTAATTTTGCTGATTCCACTAAAAAATGGTTGTCTTTCGTTAATGATAATGATGCATATAATCCATCCAACTGGATTCGTTCAGGTAGTCATCAAATTTTACCTACAGATAATAATCCTAAATTAGGGTATAACAATCCATTCTATTTTCCAGATGCATCTTATGGTGCGGATAATTCTATACATCCAGCTCAGGTTTGGTTGGATAAAGATCAAAAATATTCCAAATTGTTAGGTGGTGGTATTGCTCCGCATTGTTTAGTTGGTTACCAATCTGAATATATGCCGCTTGCATATCCAAGTTCTATTGCATCACCTTCTTATAGAGATGACTTGAGAGAAAAAGCTTCTATTATAAGAACGCCAAGTATAGATTTAGTTATAACTTCAGATACAAGTAAATGGACTCGATGTGCAGTTATTGAATTAGGTAGAAATCCTTCACTTACTGAAGGTGGTGCGGAAGCGGGAATGTTACGTAAAGGAGCTAGTGTTGACAAAAACGGTAACATTATAAGTGGTTCTTCAGGAATGGGTTGGTTTCCTGGTTACGCTATTGATGTTGAAACTGGTGTTCGTTTACACATGGCTTTTGGGGAGAATTCTTTCTTATTTAAAGACAATGGTCGTGATATGATTTGGAATCCTTCTAATGTATTGTACGATGATAATGGTCAACCTCACTTAGGGGGGCAGCATCCTATTTATATTTTTGGTGTAAAAGTTCATTCCTACGCTAATCAAAATAGAAACTGTCCTTTCTATGATGGTGTTAACAATTGGGTATACGATAACCTTAAATTAGGTGATATTAACTCTTTAGTAAATGCTTATACCAGCTTGTTATGGGTTGTTAATCCTATCTTATCAAAAAATAAAGAATTACTTTCTACAGATGTTGTAATTAAAACTAGATTAGCTAAACAATACAATGACTATGTTGCTACTGGTAAAAATAATGGGCAACCAATGTATGGATGGTCTATGGATGAAATTGCTACTGAAGTAGCAAGTCAGGATCAAAGAAAAAATGAGTTGTCATTAGTTAATGTTGTACCAAATCCTTATTATGCTTACTCTGAGTATGAAAAAAACAGATTAGATACTCGTGTAAAGATTACAAATTTGCCTGCTAAATGTAATGTGAATATTTATAACTTGAGTGGTAAATTAATTCGTACATTCAAAATAGACCATACTGCTGATGAAACTGAAAAAAGAGTTTATTATATTGATTGGGATATGAAAAACAATTTGGCTATTCCAATTGCTAGTGGGGTTTATCTAATTCATGTGGAAGTTCCAGGCGTTGGAGAAACTGTAATTAAGTTCTTTGGTGGAGTAAGACAAATTGATTTAGAGAACATTTAATAGTTTAATTAAGATTATTATGAAAAATTTAGTTTACGTTAATAAAATAGGATTGTTTTCTGTTTTGTTCTCTCTTTCAGCTACTTTATTTGCTGGGAATGAAGATCGTGCCGGTTCCGCTGGTGCATCTGAGTTGTTGATTAATCCTTGGTGTCGTTCTGCGGCTTTAGGTGATGCAAATGTTGCAAGCTCTTCTGGTTTAGAAGCTACTTTTACCAACATTGCTGGATTAGCACAAACAGGAAAAACACAGTTAAAATTTAATTTTACAAATTGGTTAGGTAGTGCAAGTGTTCCTTTTTCAAGTGCTGGTTTTGCTCAAAGAATTAGTTCAACTAGCGTAATAGCAATGAGTGTTCAAGCGATGACTTTCGGTAAAGTTATGTATACTACTGTTGATAATCCCGAAGGTGGAATCGGAACTTTTTCACCTAACATGACAGTTATAAATTTAGGTTATGCAAAATCTTTTATACCATCTATTTCAGGAGGTATTAATATAAAGGTTTTGTCAGAATCAGTTTCAAACCTTGGATCTAGTGGCGTAGCTGTCGATGCTGGTATAAAATATGTTACAGGTAAATTAGATCGTATGAAAATGGGTATCACATTGAAAAACATTGGTTCCCCACTGTCTATGAATGGTGATGGTTTAGGAACTCAGGTTACCGTAACTAAAACGGGGAATGCCATTACGACGGATCAACGTTCTCAAAAATATGAATTGCCATCAATGATGTCCATGGGAGTTTCCTATGATATTATCAACGATACTGTTTCTGACAATAAATTTACTGCTGCTTTTGCTTTTACTGCTAATTCATTTTCTAATGATCAATACCGCTTGGGTTTAGATTATTTATTTAATACTGGAATTGCTGCATTTAATTTAAGAGCTGGATATGTTTATGAAAAGAATCTATTAAGTTCATCAAATAGAACAAATGCATTGACAGGACTTACAGCCGGTATGTCTATTGATTTAATTTCTCGTAAAACTACAGCCGAAGGGGTTAAAAAGGAATCGGCAATAGGTTTAGAATATGCTGTTCGTATGTCAAACCCATTTGGAGCAATTCATACTTTTGGGGTTACAATTAGTTTAAAATAGTTACGATTAATTTATTTATTTGAAGAGAGTCTATTGGCTCTCTACTTTTTTTATATAAGCAAGGAATATGTCACAAGTTACTTATTACACAGAAGAAGGATTAAAAAAATTACGTGATGAATTACACGAAATGAAAACTGTAATGCGACCTGCAATTTCAGATCAGATTGCTGAAGCTAGAGACAAGGGTGATTTATCTGAAAATGCTGAATATGATGCAGCTAAAGAAGCACAGGGTTTATTAGAAATGAAAATTTCTAAAATGGAAGGAATTCTTGCTAATGCTCGTGTGATAGATGAATCTACTATTGATACTTCAAAAGTTTTTATATTAACGAAAGTTAGAATTAAAAATGTTTCTAACGGTATGGAAATGGAGTATACGATTGTTGCTGAAAACGAGGCGGATTTGAAAGCTAAAAAGATATCTATTGACTCGCCAATTGGAAAAGGTCTTTTAGGTAAAAAACTTGGTGAATTGGCTGATGTTACTACTCCCAATGGTATTATTCAGTTTGAAATAATGGAGATCTCAAGATAATGGCGACTTTATTTTCAAGAATTGTTTTAGGGGAAATTCCTTGCTATAAAGTTGCTGAAAATGATGATTTTTTGGCATTTTTAGACATTCAACCTTTAACCAAAGGACATGTGTTGGTTATTCCTAAGTTAGAAATTGATTATATATTTGATATTGAAGATGATCTGTTAGGGAAAATGATGGTATTCAGTAAAGAGGTTGCACATAAAATAAAAAAGGTTTTTCCGTGTAAAAAAATTGGAATAACAGTAATCGGTTTAGAAGTTCCGCATGCTCATATTCATTTGGTACCAATTAATTCTATAGCAGATATGAATTTTAGCTCACCTAAATTATCAATTACTTCAAATGAATTAGCTGAAATAGCTTTTACAATACAAAATGCTTAGTAGCGTTTATTCAATTTTGCTTTTCGATTTTATACTCATCAATTTCTTAACTGTCTCTCTATATCCATTATTCTTTTGGACATAAAGTATCACACGTGTTTGTAGGTACATTAATACAAACATAAGAAATATGCATATCATTGTTGTTGGAACACTAAAACGTGTTTTATAACCAATGATTGGCTTTACAAATTGGTAGATTATTATTAAATGCCCAACATACAACCAAAGTGTATTTCTACTCATTTGTTTCATAAATTTAGGTAGGTCAGTTATAAGTAAACTGAGAAATGCCATAACCGATCCAACACTTATGACTACACCGATTCGATGGTAAATTAAGTTAGGGCTATCGTGCCAAAAATAACTTTTACCGTAGTAATACATTTCAAAATGGTTTCCAATTTCGGATAATGTAATAAATCCTAAACCAACGAATGCTAATTTAATACCAATAATTTTTTCAAAGTTAGGTTTTTTAATTTCGTGATTTAACCACAAGCCTAATAATGCACCTGCAAATATATATGCCAACCAAGGTGTTAAAGGAAACATGGATTTTGTTTCAAAATCATTTAGATAGGGAGCTACAAATATCGGTAGATGTGATAAGTCTACATTATTCAATAATGGAAAAGAAGAAATTATAATTAACATCAAAATAAAATATATAGTTGTCATTATCCATTTTTTATGATGTGATACAAAATACACAAACATAATTATAAGCAAACCTAAAGCGATTATATGTAGTACATCTACACGAAGTGCTCTTTGTTTTTCTTCTAATGTTAAAACGTTTGATATTATTAAAAATGGTATACTTATGATTACTCCCCAAAATACAGAGGTGAATAGTCTACGTTTTTTATCTTCCTCTTCAAAGTATTTTTTATTAAATAATGCTTCCCGAAAACGGATGTGTTTTAATGCACCTTCTCTAAATAGATTTTTTATTACATTATCTTGATATACTTTTTCTTTATTAGTGATTAATTTATAGATATATATACAAATAGAAATCCATAAAATTGTAATAAATGTTTCTCCTATACCGACATTTAAAAAGTGATTTAATCCGTCAGCTGTAAATATTTGTCCAATTTCATAAATTGGAAAATTTAATAAATAACCCCAAAACAATAAAGTGAATATTCGATTTATTCCAGCTTTCACTCTCGGGTTAGAACCATCTTCTTGTTCTTGTGATAACATTAAAAATGTAAATACAGCACCTGAAACCATCATAAAAAATGGCGCTGTGTATCCACGTAACATTGTCCATACCTTTATACCTGAACTATGCCCGTCTCTAATTGAAAGGTCAAGAAAGTCATAGGTGGTGTGTCCTTGTATCATCATAAATAATGCAAGGACACGCATTAAATCAAGAAATAAAATTCTTTTTGGTTTTTCCATAAATCTAAATATAAATAAAGTTGGTAAATTATCGAATTTTGAATCCAATTATTTCTACTTTTCTTTCTAATGCTGCTTTTTTTGAATATATAGAGTTTTTTGTATCATTTGGATTATCACTCACATTTTTATCTGTTTTATATTCGCCAAATGGTTCTTCTTTAACTTGAAGCCGAGCATCTTTGTCATTTTCAGCAATCATATATTTTAATAACGCACCATTTTTATAGAAACCGATATAATTTCTTACAGAACTAATTCTTCGTTTACTTAGTATTTTATTATAGTAACTTAGAGAAAGTGGACTTGCAAAACCCTTGAAAATTAAATCAAAGGATGCCCCATTTTTTAATTCTACTTCTAAAATTTCTAAAAAGTCATCTAACTCTTTTTTCCCATTTTGCAATTCATTAGTAAAAAAACTGGTAATTTCTTTTTTTGATAATTCGTTTTGATTTCCAGTTGTTCCTTGCGAGTATTTAAATTGATAAAGAGGAAGTAGTTTGTTATAATCAATGTATGTTTCCAAATAATTCACGTGTGTAACACTGTCAAGTGTATTAGGGTTTGGCATATCGTTATGAAAATATAGGGAAACAGGAATAAGTTGCTCAAGTGTTGAAATGTTTTTAAGATGGTTTGATATACCTAATTGTACAATTAATTGATTTGATGAATCTATTTTTGTAACCATAGAAATAGTATCAATATTTTTTTGAATAATTGGTTTAAATACGTAAATATCACTACAGCATGATTTATTAATAGAGTTATGATTTCGATTACTCGTTACAAAAAAAATTGAGGAATCTTTTATTAAATAAGTGTCATTATTTGAACTATTAAAAGGAATTCCTAAATTTAATATTTCATTTTCTATATCCTGTTGAAATTGCGTTTTAAACAAATCAAAACCACCATATCCATTGTGCCAAGACGATGAAAAATAAAGAGTTGAGCTACTGTCATCAAAAAATGGACTTATTTCATCTTCTACTGTGTTGATATAGGTAATAGGCTTGACTTGATCAATTAATTTATCGCTTATTTGTCCGTAAAAAACATCTAAACCACCCAAACTATTTTTATTATCAGAACAGAAAAAAAGATATTCAGTATTATTTATCTTTCCTGTTGCTGGCATAGTATAGGTAGCTTCAGAACTGTTTATTTCACCAAATAAAGTGTCAGGAATTGACCATACTCCTTTTTTATAGTTGCTTACTAAAATTTTGCACTTGTTAGTTTTCGTCGAACAACTAGAATAATAAAATTTTGTTTTATCATGATTGAATGAACCATTAGCAGAATGTTTAACTGTTGAATTTAAACTTTTAATTTCTTTTAAGTTTTTCCCAGTATTTTTATTGACAGCATATAATTTGTTTGTATAGTTTTCACTTAAAAATCCATTAATTGTATCGCAGTTCGCACATTTTAATGAGCTAATAATTAATTGAGATCCTATCACTGAATGACCAAATTCGGAATCCTTACTTGCAATTCCATGAATTTTATTAAGTGTATATTTTAGAGTGTCTTTCAGATTTTCAATCGCCCAGTTACAAGATTCTACTTCTCTATTTGCTTTATTATAAATACTCGGAAAATCTACTTTTATCTTGTTAGAAATGATGTTACTGAATGTATTGATAGCTTTTTCATAGTCTCCTAATTGTTTATAAATTAAACCTAATTTTAAACTTGAATTTGGTTCTGTTTTATGTTTGTTATCTAACAATGTTAGCTTTTCGATAATTATTTTTGCTTTATAAAAATTTTTAGATTGTATCAGTACATCGGAATAGTCGTTCAATACGTCTAGAATTGAACTGTCGCGCTGTAAAATAGAATCAAAGTATAAAGATGCTTCTAAATAATCTCCTTGCTCTTTATTTGATTGAGCTTTAAACTTCAATTCTCTAATCGAAGATTGTCCCCAACAAAACGTTGAAAGGCATAGACTCAATATTACTATAGGTAATCTAAACATTTTTTATGCATTAAATTTTTTGCTTCTTTTCTTGTCCAGATGTATTGACAATTAATTTCAAGACCGCCACGACCATTACTAGCTTTTGCAAGTTTTGAAACATTGATGTCATAATTTATTGTGGTAGTAATTTTATTTATTTTAAGACCAATCTGGGTAAATATTGCGTCTTTGTTTCTAAAATAGATTCCTCCGATTAAAAGATAAGATGGTAAAAAATTGATTGATTTAAATTGGCATTTACTACCAAGGATAATTTCTGAGTAGGTTCCTTGTAATTGAAGATTGAAACTTGGAATTAGTGTTATTTTAGGAGAAATAATATAGGTGGATTGAACAAAGAAGTGTGACCGTCTTAATCTAGGTGTTTTTATGTTGTAAAACCCTTGATCTGCTTGATTAATATTAAAAACTGCTAAACCAGTTTTTAGATGGAATTTAACGCTAACTTCTTTAGTGAAAGTTATTCCAGTACCAATTGAAAATAATGACTTTTGTTGGGTGGTAAAATTTTCATTGGAAGGCAATATCGATGAATATATTAATCCATTGAATTGATTATCAAATGTGTAGTTGGAGAAGTTCATTTGATTGTATTTATAATCTAAATCAATACCTATCCTAATTTTTTGTTTTTTTATTGTATTTTGATATAGGGTATATGCAGGAGTTAATTTCATTTCAATTGTTCTAAATATACCATCTCCGGTAACATCATGAAGAAATAAACCTCCGTAACCTAATTTTCTATCATATTTATTGATAATGTCAAAAGTTACTGCTTGAGTTTGATAAGGCTTTGTCACATTTCTCCATTGATCTTTGGTGCTTACTGATGCTCGAAAATCACCATGGAAATCACCTGTATTAGCTGGGTTTTGATAAAGTTCATTTTCATTTATTTGAGACCAATGAACATCTTGCGCCTGATAGATAGACAAGTAACTTAAGAAGAATAGTAATAGAAGTATTTTTTTCACAAAAATTATAAGCTTAGTTAAAGATACTTTTTTTTAGTTATCTATTTAACATGTTTGATTTTTTGTCTTAAAATTTGAATCTAATTATTGTAAATATTAATGGAATGATTGAATTGTAATATGTTGTTTTTTAGAGATTTACACTTGTTGATAACTTGTTGATTATTCGGCAGTTCAAGAATGAATACATCCCTTTTTTTAATGTAACTTTGCTTTTATTAGTTTTTAACGATAAGAATTAAAGGATGATACGATCATTTTTGAAACGTAAATTAACAGATAATCAGCTAGCTAACATTTTTGTAAATGGACTGTTGGATGTTATTGAAAATGGTTTTAAAGATGTTGCTTTATTGATTAACGAAGATCCAGCATTTGAATCTTCACCTAATATTTCTCCTGAATCACATACTGAATTTACTTTAATTGTGATAGTTGGTAATATTGTTACCTTAGAGTCAAGTTTTGATTCTGATCAAGCGTTTAGAGTTGAACAATTAATTTATCAGAAATTTGCGACTATTTTTTCAATGAGTGAGACTCAATTCTCTAATTTGATTAAGGATTATAAAAATTTTATTTCACGTGTAAATCACCCATCAAAAAATATGTTGTACGGAATGTCAAAAGCGATTTTCCATAAATATAATTTGAATGATTTTCAAGAAGAGTATTTCAAACGCATGCAAGCTCCAAATCCATTGTTTTTGAAAAGAATGGATGATGTTATGAGTAATTTTATTTGGGATTGGGATGTTTTTTTTAAAAAATACAAGCTCTAAACTTTCTATGAATAAAAAATAAAAACAGATGTTTTTACTTTTTATTCATATCTAAATACACTACTTTTTTGGTCTCAAAAAATTCATAGTCAAAAAAACGCGAAATATCATGGTATTTTACCTTTTGTTTCACTGTTTTCATTTCCTCACTTAAATCACCTCCTTTCAGGTAGAGAATGCCATTTCTTAATTTATTATTGTTTTCAAGTTTGAATTTTCCTTTTACCCATTTCAAAAATGAAGGCATAGCTGTTACTGCTCTACTAACAATAAAATCAAATTGTTCTTTAATTTCTTCTGCTCTTGAATGATGAGTTGTAATATTTTTTATTCCTAATGCTTCACAAACTTCATTGACAACTTTAATTTTTTTTCCAATAGAATCTACAAGAACAAAGTGACAATTAGGAAATAATATCGCTAACGGTACGCCAGGAAATCCTCCGCCAGTTCCAATGTCTAAAATTCGAGAACCATCTTTGAAAGATTGCACTTTAGCAATTGCTAATGAATGTAGTACATGTCTTTCATAAAATTGATCTAGATCTTTTCTTGAAATCACATTGATTTGTTCGTTCCAAAAAGTATAAACTTCTTTAAGTTCTGTAAATTGTTTTTTTTGTGTTTCTGTAAGTTCAGTAAAATGCTTTAATATTAGTTCAACTCCGTTCATATTAAACAATATAAATTGATTCGACTTCGTTTGTATATTTCTCTAGAATGATTTTTCTTTTCAATTTTAAAGTTGGTGTTAATTCACCACCTTCTACTGAAAATTCATGATCCAGTAGTGTATAACGTTTTATTTGTTCAAATCCGCCATAGTTTTTATTCATTTCATCTACTTCTTTTTGAATTCTATCTATTATTTCATTCTGAGAAATTAACTCTGAGTTACTCATAGAAGCAAAATGTAACTGCTTATTATTAGACCATTCTTTCAAATAGCTGAAATTAGGCACTATTAGTGCTCCTGGAAATTTTCTATTTTCTCCTAAAACAATAATTTGTTCTATGAATCGAGATTCTTTAAATTTATTTTCCATTGCTTGAGGAATAATGTACTTCCCTCCAGAAGTTTTGAATATTTCTTTTTTACGGTCTGTAATTTTTAAAAATTTACCTTCAACAAATGTGCCAATATCGCCAGTATGAAACCATCCATCTTTATCAATTTCTTCGGCTGTTTTTTCAGGTAAATTATAATACCCCATCATAACATTAGGACCTTTTACTAAAATTTCTCCATCTTCTGCAATTTTCACTTGTACATCATGTATTAATGTGCCTACAGTACCTATTCGTATACCATTTTTAATACAGTTTACAGCAATAACCGGAGAGGTTTCGGTTAATCCATAGCCTTCCAAAATCGTAATGTCAGCTGCTAAAAACATTCTTGCAAGTTTAGGTTGTAAAGCAGCACTTCCTGAAACAATTGCTCTAGTTTCTCCACCTAATGCTTCTTGCCATTTAGAGAAAATTAATTTTCTAGCTATAGCTAATTTTACATTGTACAAAAAAGAGCGATTTACAACATCGTATTGTTCTCCAATTTGTACTGCCCAAAAAAACAATGTTCTTTTAAATCCTCGTAATTCTTCCCCTTTTGAAATAATTTTTTCATATACTTTTTCTATTAATCGCGGAACTGCCGTGAACATATGTGGCTTAACCTCTTTGATGTTTTCACCAATAGTATCCAATGATTCCGCAAAATAAATTGCACAACCAATGTACATGTATAAATAATGTAGCATTCTTTCATAAACATGGCATACTGGTAGAAATGTAAGCACACGTGAGTTTTCATCACATGGCATTCGGTCTAAACAACCCATTACATTAGAAAGAATATTATTATGAGAGAGCATTACACCTTTTGGATTTCCAGTAGTCCCTGAGGTGTAAATAATTGTAGCTAAGTCTAAATTATTAATTGCTGATTTTCTTTCAAGTATTGTTTGGTTTGATGTTTCATCTGCTTTGTTGTGAATTTCAAACCAATGTGGTACAGATGCTTCTTTAGTAAAACAAAATAAATTAATTAAAGAGCTTATTTCTGATTTTAAATTATTTATTTTATTATATAGATTTATATCACCAACTACACATAGTTTTATTTTTGAATCGTTAAATATGTATCTGTAATCTTCGCTGGAAATATTTGGGTAAATTGGTACGACAATCGCTCCAATTTGAAGTGCAGCTACATCTAAAGCATTCCATTCGTATCGATTTGAAGAAATGATTCCAACTTTATCTCCAGGATTAATTCCTAAAGAAATTAATCCTTTTGAAGTTTTTTCAACTAAATCAATAAATTCTTTTGTTGAAATTGAAGTCCAAATTCCATTAGTCTTTGTAGAAAACATCTTGGTGTTTGGAAATTTTTCTAATTGATAATAAGGGATGTCAAAAAGTCTTTTCATAGTTTATTTGTCATGTAACGAACTAAATATAAATAAAATATTGATAGAATTTAGTTATTCCATACTATAAATTTTCTTACCTTTTATGTAAGTTGAGTTTGAATAGATGTTTTCTAAAGTTGGATTGGTACTGATAGGGGTTTCTAGAATTGTAAAATTTGCATCTTTTCCTTTGGATAAACTACCATTTATATTTTCGGAAAATGAAAGATAGGAAGCCCAATTTGAAATTGATTTTAATGATTTTATGTATTCTAAATTGTTTTTTGTTACAAATGTTTTTAATTGTTTATAGATACTGAAATTGTCAATATTAGATCCAAAACAATACATAGAGTTCAATTTTGTTTCACCTTCTTTATGACAAAAAAACAGATTTTGCTTTTGTATTTGTTCAAATGTAGATTTGTTAATCTTAGAAAGGTTAAATACAAACCATCGATGATCTTGATTGTAATCTTGTAAGAGTTTTAAGATACTACTAATATTTTGTTGTGCTAAATTTAAATCAATTCCGATCTGTAGGTGTTTGTTTTTTGAAATCACCACTATTTCATTGATTTGAAATAGGTTTTGATTTGTAATGGTGAAACCTTGAATGTGAAAATTAGAGTTTAATTGTTGTTTGTTTTTTCGAATGAATTCGATATTTTCTTTGGATGGCTCAACATTAATATACCATTCAAGTTCCATTTTGTTTTTGAATTTGTCTAATTTTAATAACTGTGAGTAATTGATATTATGAACATGTATTTTTGTGATACCTTGTTGTAAATAATTAAGTTCAAACTTACTTAAATAGTTGTTATTGAGTGAACTATCTAAATGAGCTGCACAATCTGTAAATGTGGGTAAAATTTCTTTTCCGCCTACATCGATTGTTTCGTCTGCTCTATACTTGTTTAATATTTGTCGTTCTGGACCAATTTCTTTGATTTTTCCATTTTTGATAGCTATAGCTTCCCCAAATTTATTATTGTCTGATAATGTGATAATATTTGCGTTGTGAAAAATCTTGTCAACTTTTTTCCCTTTCATACAATTAGATAAAAGTAGCGCAATAAAGAGAATTTTAATTATTTTCATTTTTTAGTTTATAAAAGAAAGTTTTCATTTTGTTGAAATCTATACAAATCAGTAAGGCGCTAATTATAAATGGTATAAAAGGCACTTTGTATCTTACGACTGCTCCAAGGACAGGTACAGTCAATCCGATTAATATGGATAGTAGGATTGAAAAATAAATTGAAAAATAAATATAGGGTAGTTGGGATTCGATAGGTTTCTTAAAGAAAATCAATAGTAGAATAAGTAATATTATAATAAAAAGGTTTTCAACTGCCGACGAAAAGGAAAATAGATTCTTGGCTTCAAAAATGGTAGGTCTAAATAATCCGTTTATTAGTGAGTTGGGAATGTTTTTAATATAAGAATATGCGCTATCGTCTAATTTTCCTAATGAAATTGTACTTCCAGCTTTTGTGTCTCGAGCTACATTTATAAAGTCACGTTGTTTGTATTTTAGATTTCCCCTCACATCTAAACTTGGGTGTACATATTTTAAGTTAAAAGCACAAATTATCAAGCCAATATTTATATAAAAAAATGTTCGTCCTATTTTTTTAATATTAAACTTTTGAATAATAATCCAGGCTATCATACTTGGGACAATAACTATTAATACATATGTTTTTGTAATTGCTAAAAGTCCTAAACTTAAAAATGCTATTATGAAATATATGGTGTTTTTTTTAATGTATAAGATTTTTGTGAAAGAATAAAATAGAACACCAATTCCAAAAAGTAAGATGCTTTCTTTTAGAATCCCTGAACCCCAAAATAATACAGAAGGAATAAGAAAACAAGCTACAATCAATTCCTTTCTTTTTGATTCAAACTCCCTTAAGAAAGAGCGATAAATACATGTAAGTCCTATAAATGAAAGCATTGAAAGAACTAAGGTGTGTACATGATAAAAGCCAAAAGAAAACAAATAGATTACGGCATTAAATCGAATAACTGTTCTGTTGTCATTAAAAACATTTGTCGCGTGTGGTTTAAACCAATAATGTGTTTCGATTAGGTATTGATGTATTTCAGTAGATTTATTTTGAAATCCGAATATTATTTTCCAAAATCTAATAGGTGCAATTTTATACACATGTTCATATAAATATCTGGCATCATCAAAATATTTAAAAATATCAGCAGTTTTTCTTTCAGTATAGTAGTAGGTATAGACATAAAATAAGGATATACCTATAATAAATTTTAAGGAAAAAAGTAAGCTTAGCGTTTGAAATGAAATGCCTGAATTTTTAAAAAAACTCCATTTTTTTAAGAGAAAGATGCTAATAAGAAAGTAAAATAAAACAACTATTATTTCCAAAATGAAATTACTTTTTTTGATTAAAGATACGCATTCTTATTCCTTTTGATTTTGCGCCAAAAATGTTTAAGTTTTTTATTATCAATTTGAATTAATATACAAAAATAAAGTAATGGTAAAAGAGGTGCTTTGTACCTGACTAAATTTCCAAGTACGGGGACTAAGAGACCTAAAAACAGGTAGGTAAGGGTGATGAAAGTTCCGAAACCATAAACAATTAATTGTTTTTTCGGATCTAACTTGGAACTAAAAAAAATACTAAAAACAAATAACAAAATAATAATAAAGTTTTCTATTGCCGGAATACTTATCATAAACGAATTAATTTCAAAAATATGAGGTCTTGCAAATCCATTACTTAATCCAAAAGGAATACACGCTATCAGATTTATCATTCTACCATCCATTTTTTTTGTCCAGATTAAACTTTTTGCTTTTTCAATTTTAGCCTCATGTTTGTAATCTGCTTGTTTGAAACGGAGCATTTCAAGTATGTTGTAATTATTTCCAAGCACATTTTGGGTGTAAGAAATATGATTAACTCTATCATATTCTTTTTTCTTTTCACTTTCTGTTTTGTTTTTATAATCATAAGATACGGGGTTATGGGTTAAACTCCAGCTTATGAAAAAGAGAATAAAGACAACGTAAATGCAATAGAACAAAGTTCTAATTTTTGATGTTTTTAGAAAAGAAATCAGAATTGTACAAATAATTGTTGGTAATAAAAATCCAAGTAAGTAAGTTTTTGAAATAAGCAATAAAAAACAAGACGATATAAAAAATACAACTCTTTTTATTTCTAATTTCTCTAATACTTTAATACCATGGTATACGCATCCAACAACGGAAATAAATATAATAGATTCTTTAAGTAATCCAGATGTCCATAATGCAATTGAAGGTGTTAAAAACAAAATAGAAAAGTATGTTTTCTTCAAGGTTAAATAAGGAGATAACACTTTGTATAAAGCAATACTTGCTGTGAATGAAAGAAAGCTTATAATCAACAAAGAGGTTATTAAATTGTTATTAGAAAGTATAGATAAAATGCAATTGAACAGTATTATGGTTTGATTGTCATTATATATCCCATACGAGTTCGGTTTAGTCCAAAATTTTAAATCTTGATAAAGTGTTTTATTAATTCCGTTAGTAGGTAGTTTTCCAGTAATTATTTTAATGAAATCAGAGATGTCATTTTTTAAGATAGTAGCCATAGTATTGCCATCCTCAAAATACTTATAAATATCGCTAATTTTAGTATTTGAATAATAGTAAGTATATATGAACCACAATAATAATCCAGCGACGATTTTTGAAACAAAAGCAAATCGTACGTATATTTTCGAAATTTCATCAATTTGAAAAAATTTATTATTTTCTACTATGTACGTAGATACAATAAAAAACAAGCAATAGATTAGATATTCCAAGTATAATTTTTCTTTCAAAGTTAGGAAGAACTTTTTATTACTTTCATTTTTGATAACTCTGTGTATATTTTTCTTCAATCATGGTTTTTGAACCATTGGATATGTTTATTTTTGTTACTCTTAAAAACAAAAGCATGGAAAGTACTTTACATCAAGAAGCAACAGTAGAGCAAGCAATTGAACTAGGTTTACGCGCGGATGAATTTGAAATGATTAAGGAGATACTTGGTCGTACACCAAATTTCACAGAAACTAGTGTGTATTCTGTAATGTGGTCAGAACATTGTTCCTATAAAAATTCAATCTTTTGGTTGAAACAGTTACCAAAAGACGGTCCTCACATGTTAGTGAAAGCAGGAGAAGAAAATGCAGGTCTTGTTGATTTAGGTGATGGAATCGGATGTGTTTTTAAAATAGAGTCTCATAATCATCCAAGTGCATTAGAGCCATATCAAGGTGCTGCTACTGGTGTTGGAGGTATCAATCGAGATATATTTACGATGGGTGCTAGGCCAATTGCTCAATTGAATTCTTTAAGATTTGGGGATATTGAAGCAGATCGTACAAAATGGTTGGTTAAAGGTGTTGTGAAAGGAATTGGCGATTATGGTAATTCTTTTGGTATTCCAATTGTTGGTGGTGAAGTCTTTTTTGATAGTTCATACAATCAGAATCCATTAGTAAATGCTTTTTCAGCAGGATTGATAGATACAAAAAAAGTTATTTCAGCAAAAGCTAAAGGTCCAGGAAATCCAGTTTATATTGTTGGCTCAGCAACAGGTAAAGATGGAATTGCTGGAGCTGCATTTGCTTCTAAAGATATTACAGAGGATTCTGCTTCAGATTTACCATCTGTTCAAGTTGGAGATCCATTCCAAGAAAAATTGTTGTTAGAAGCTACTATGGAATTAGCAGAAACGAATGCAATTGTGGGAATGCAAGATATGGGTGCTGCTGGTATTACTTGCTCCACTTGTGAGATGAGTGCTGGAGGTGGAGTTGGTATGGATATCTATTTGGATAAAGTTCCAACAAGACAAGAAAACATGTTGCCTTATGAGATTTTATTATCGGAATCTCAAGAACGTATGCTTGTTGTAGTTAAAAAAGGAGAAGATGAAGTTGTAAAATCAATTTTTGATAAATGGGATTTACATGCTGAAGAAATTGGCGTTGTAACAGATACTGGTCGTGTTAGATACCACATGCATGGCGAAATAGTAGGTGATGTACCTGCTGAATCACTTGTTTTAGGTGGTGGCGCTCCTCAAAATCAACGTGAATATTCAGAGCCTGCTTATTTCCAAGAATATAAAAAGTTTGATATTACTAAGGTTGAACAACCAAAAGATTTAAAAGAAGTAGCAATGTTCTTATTACAACATCCAAATATTGCTTCTAAACGTTGGGTTTATGAACAATATGATTCTATGGTTGGGACAAAAAATATGGTTACTAACCAGCCTTCAGATGCAGGTGTGGTAAATATTAAAGGTACGAATAAAGCTTTAGCCATGACGGTGGATTGTAATTCTCGTTATGTAAATGCTGATCCTGAAGTAGGAACCATGATTGCTGTTTCTGAAGCAGCAAGAAATATAACTTGCGCAGGTGGAGAACCAAGTGCTATTACAAATTGTTTGAATTTTGGTAATCCATACAATCCTGAATCTTATTGGCAATTTGTTGGTGCAATTAAAGGGATGTCTGCAGCTTGTTTAAAATTCGCAACTCCAGTTACTGGTGGTAATGTTTCTTTCTATAATCAATCGGTAATCGGTGGGGTAGAGGTACCTGTTTTCCCTACTCCAACAATTGGTATGATCGGTGTTTTAGAAGATAAATCTAAATTAATGACCTTAGATTTTAAACAAAAAGGAGATTTGATTTTTATTTTAGGGGAAACAGTGGAAGATATTGCTTCTTCTGAGTATTTGGCTTCATACCATAAGATACAAGCATCTCCAGCTCCACATTTTGATCTTGAAAAAGAATATGTACTACATCAAGCAATAAAAGGTTTAATTAAAAATTCATTAGTAACTGCTGTTCACGATTGTTCAGATGGTGGTTTATTCGTAACTCTTTCTGAAATGTCTTTCCCAAGAGGTTTAGGATTTGATATTGTCACAGATTCTGAAATTCGTGAGGATGCTTTCCTATTTGGTGAGTCTCAAGGTAGAGTTGTAGTTTCATTATCCGAAGATCAAGAAGAAGACTTTATTGAATATATGTTATCTACAGGTGTAAACTTCACATTATTAGGACATGTTACAAAAGGAAAATTTGTTGTTGATGATGAACATTATGGATTCTGTCACGAAGCGAAAGATATCTTTGATAATGCTTTAGCAATGAAGTTGGAAAAATAAAATTTCTTTTAAATACTTGAAGGTCGTATCACATTGGTACGACCTTTTTTATGTTATTATCTCCTTCAATTCTAACAATTCATTTACTTTATCCACTTTTCCTATTGCTTGATATGAACTGATTAAGTTGATAAATATCCGCTGAATTATTATTGTGTTTTGACATGGCTCAAAATACCCTTTTTCTTCTGGTAGTTTTAAATCTGCTAAAAATTTTCGAATGTCGTTTTCATATAAAATACTCCCATCTGAAAATGCATTAATATAAAAAAAGACCCCAGAATTTGTAGTGTTACCTAACAATTGATTGACCATATGTTCATCCATATAAGCCAAAATAAAGTGGTTAGGTAAATTTACACCATAAATAGGAATGTTTAAGGATTGAGAAATCGAACTGTATAATATACTTAAGCTTAATGGATTACCATGTTTCGTCTCTAAAACGGTATTAAGATAGGAGTTAATCGGGGAGTGGTAATTTTTGGTATCCCCTTTAAAATGATAATTTTGATAAAATATTTTATTAATAATTTTTACCTTTTCAAAGGCGGTTTGTTGGTCATTGATTTCAATCCAGATTGCTTTGCGTATCTCTTCTATTTTATTCAGATAATTTTCTTTATTAATTCCAGGATATTGCCATTTACTTATAATAAACCAAGCATCTAAGATATTTAATTCTTGTGTTGATTTCCAAGTTAGTAATTCTTTTTTTATTTGTTCGAATTGTATTTCATGGGTAATTTGTTCAATTCGTTGTTGATGTGATGTTGTCAATTTAGTATTTTCCCATGCAGATTCTAATAATGGAATAACTTCTATTCCTATAGATTTTATTTTATTCGATATATGCGACACGATTTGCTTGTCTGGATCATCGAGTAGTGTAATTAAGGCGTGAAGAGTATCTTTCGTAATCATAGTACAAAAGTAAAGCAATGCCTAATTCAATAGGAATGATCTATGATTACTTATAAAAGTAAAGTTGTTAATTGGAATAATTTACAATAAAGATTCAATTATTTTATCCATTGTATATCCTTCTGCCTCAGCTCTATAATTTCTAACCAAACGATGTCTCAATATTGGTTTAGCTACTGCCTTAACATCTTCTATATCTGGGGAGAGTCTTCCTTTTAAAACTGCATGACATTTTGCACCGATTATCAAGAATTGAGATGCGCGTGGACCAGCTCCCCATGAAATGTAATCTTTTGAAATATTTGTTGCAAATGAATTGTCTTTTCTTGTTTTGGAAACTAATTGAACTGCATATTCAAGAACATTGTCTGGGACAGGTATTTTACGAATTAAATTTTGGTAGGCGATGATTTGCTCTTCGTTTAGAATCTGATTTATTTTAGTTTCTTTATCCTCAGTAGTAGAACGTACTATGGCTAATTCTTCTGTATAACTTGGATAATCCACCCAAATATTAAACATAAATCGATCTAACTGTGCTTCTGGCAATGGATATGTGCCTTCTTGTTCAATTGGGTTTTGTGTTGCTAAAACAAAAAAAGGGTTGGGTAATGAATGCGTAAATCCAGCGGCAGTAACTGATTTTTCTTGCATCGATTCTAATAGAGCAGCCTGTGTTTTTGGGGGTGTTCTATTTATCTCATCTGCCAAAATAATGTTACTAAATAATGGTCCTTTTATGAATTTAAAACTTTTATTTTCATCTAATATTTCTGAACCGATTATATCTGAAGGCATTAAGTCAGGCGTGAATTGTATTCGGTTAAAATCTAAGCCGAGCGATTGAGCAATCGTATTTACCAGAAGAGTTTTAGCTAATCCAGGTACTCCAATTAGTAAAGCATGACTTCTAGAGAAAATAGATATTAAAACTTGATCAACAACATCATCTTGACCAACGATGATTTTATGGATTTCGTTTTTTAATCGATGATAGTCTTCTACTAAACGATTCGCTAATTCAACTTCTCCCATTATATTTTTAATTATTTTTCCAAGAATATTTAAAATTGCAATTTTCATATTCGTTATCAATTCGAATATAAGCGTTACCTATTTTTGATTTAATCCAATTGGATAATATTTTTTCCTTTTTATCACTTTCAGTAGCACGTTGAATTAAGGTGTAGTCTTGCTCTAAATTGGCTTTGTGAGGACCAACTCTATCCATTAAACGAACAATTCTAATTCCTTGCTTTTTTTCATTAAAATCAAAATATAAGGATGGTTTAGTTAAATCTCCTGCATTTAAAGCATTAGTTAAAAGAAAAATTTGTTGATCAATTTGATTTAAATCTTCCATACTCCAACCTTGTTCTCCAGTCATAGGATTGGTAATAATTCCTTTATTATGTTTGGTATTATTGTCATTAGAGTACATTAAAACTGCTTGCTCCCAAGTGATTTGATTTTGTTTTAATTTTGAATAACACTCTTCCATTTTAGTACTTGCATCACTTAAACTTTGTCGATTAAATTCTGGGATTAATAGTATATGTCGACAAGTATAATCATCGCCTTTTCTTTCTATTAATTGAACAATATGATAACCATAATCGGTTTCAAAAACATTACTAATTTCACCTTCTTTCAAGCCAAAAACTGAAGCTTCGAAAGGAGGAACCATCATTCCTCTTGAAGCTGTCATTTGACCACCTTGTGCAGCACTACCTGGATCTTGAGAATGAATTCTAGCTTGAGTTTCAAAACTTTTTCCTTTAAGTATATCTTCTCGAATATCTTTAAGCTTATTGATAGTTATTTGTCGATCGTCTTGTGTTATTTTTGGAAAAATTACAATTTGTTGAATGCTAATTTTAGCATTTATGAAAGGTATACTATCTGGCGGTAAATTTTTGTAAAAAAGTTCTATTTCTTTTGGAGTAATTGTTGCAGTTGATGTTATTTGTCTTTGCATTTCTTCAGTTAACAATCTGTTTTTAATTAGAGGTCTAAATTCATTTTTAATTTGAGTGACAGTTTTATTATAAAACTCCTCCATTTTTTGTCTTCCACCAATTTGTTGTTCAATTACACGGATGCGATTTTCCATCTCTCCATCTACATGAGCATCCGTAATTTTAATACTATCTAATTCTGCTTGATTTAAAAACAAGTTCTGCTTCATCAGATTTTCAAGTAACTCGCAATTGGTAGAGAATGAATTCAATCGAATAGAATCAGTCATTTGCGATTTTTGTGATTCAATGTCAGATTGTAAAATAATGTTTTCTCCTATTTGAGCAACAATTTTATCTAAAACGATGGGTTTTTGTTGCTGTGCAAATGTAATAGTGGAAATAAGAAGTAGGAGAAAAGTAAGTTTCATAAGCATTTTTAGCAGTTGTCACTACTTATTATCAAGTGAATATAACAATTTTTCATTAATACTAAATGAGTATTTTTTGGCAAGTTCTTTGAGCCATTCTTGTTCTAAATAATTTTGATAATCTGATGTAATAATACCTTTTGCCTCATTTAATAGTTTTGTAGTTGCAGGGATTAGTTGGTTTACATCAATTACATAATATTTACCACCAACTTCATATATTGGATTTGTACCCATTTTAAATGTATGTCCTTTTAAATAAGAAACTTCACTTATTTCGTATTTGTTTGTTTTAACTTTTAAATTCAACTCAGACTTTTCGTTAAGTTTTGCCATGATATGTTTCGAAGTAATCGTATCGTTTTTCAACATTTTTATTACTTGATTAGCTATGTTTTTATCTAAACATTCATATACTACAGCATCAATACGATCTTTCCATTGGTAATTCATTTTGTGGGATTCATAAAAAACTTTCAACCCATTCGTATCTTTATTCGCTTTGTTCCATACTTTATCAGTCATTATTTCATATAATAATACACCGTCGTGATATTCCTGCATCAATGCTTTAAATTCCGGGTATTTTTTTTCTAATTGAGAATCCTCGTATTTTAAAATTTCTGCTGTAACCCAAGCATTAAATTGTTTTGCAACTACTTCTTTATTCGTTGATTTAGTAACATTTCTAAAATTGGATTCTAAATAATTGGCAAATTGTTTTTGCACATAGTTTTGATCTTGTAAGCTAAATAATATTTCATTTTTTCTCAATTTTTGAGCATTCCATTTGCCTTTATAGTAGTTGGAATCAATATTTTTTATAAACCATTTTAATCCTTTTTTACTCAAGTCAATATAGTTGTATTCAATTTTTAATTTATTGACTAACGCTGTTTGAGAAGTTTTTGAACGATCATCTCTATTTACTTTTGATTGTAATTCCTTTTTCATGGTTTCAAATGAAGCCAAAGGACTTAAATCAAGTCTTTTTATTATGTGAAATCCATAGTCTGTTTGTAATGGATTAGAAAAATCATTATTGTTTTTTAATTGAAAAGCTACTTCTTCAAATTCAGGTACCATTCTAGTTGTAGTACCACTTCCAAATTCAGGTAGTTTTCCTCCTTTATCACTAGAACCTGGATCATCGGAAAAATTTGCGGCTAGTTCTTCAAATTTATCTCCCGCTTTTAATTTAGTGTATATCTCTTCAATTTTCTTTTTAGCAGCGATTACTTCTTCTTCAGGTGCATCTCGCTTCACAGAAATCATAATATGTGCAGACTTCATTATCCCTCTAGCAGGTCGTTGGTCAACAACTTTAAGAATATGGTATCCAAAACGTGTTCTCACAATTCCTGAAATTTGGCCGATAGGTGTATTATATGCAGCTTCTTCAAATGGAAAAACCATTTGAAATGCTGTGAAATAGCCTAAATCACCACCGTTTGATTTTGCAGATGGATCTTCTGAAAGTTCTTTGGCTAATGTTGTAAAATCTTCACCACCATCAATTCTTTTTTTAATAGATAAAATCTTTGAATATGCTTTTACTGTATCGTCTGGAGAAGCGTTACCATCGATTCGAATTAAAATATGAGATGCTTTGACTTCTTTTTGCAAACGTTTATATGCTTCTTCAACTACCTTTTGGTTTTCTTGTTTGTCAATTAAATAAGGTGTTGCTAATGTTTTTCTATACCCTTGTAATTCTTTTTTAAGTTTAGGCAACGTATCATAACCCAAAGCTTCTGCTTCGCATACTTTAAGTTTGAATTTTTTGTATAATTCTAAATATTCATCAATTGATTTTTTATCAAATTTTGGATTTTGATTATTCTTTAAATAAATCTGAAGAAATTCAGATTTAGAGATTTTCTTGTTGTTAACTTCGATAACATACTCTTCTTGTGCATGTAAAACAATTGTTGCTAAACAACTAACGAATAATAGAATTTTTTTAAACATAATTATCTAATACTATAATTTGGAGCTTCTCTTGTTATTGTAATGTCATGAGGATGGGATTCTTTCATGCCAGCATTTGTAATGCGAACAAATTCAGCACCCTGTAGTTTGGTTATTGTCGGAGCTCCACAATATCCCATTCCTGATCTTAATCCTCCAGCAATTTGATAAATAACCTCTACTAAATTTCCTTTATATGGCACACGTCCAGAAATACCTTCAGGAACTAATTTTTTAACATCGTCTTCCGCATCTTGGAAATATCTGTCTTTGGAACCTTTTTGCATGGCTTCCAAAGAACCCATACCACGATAAGATTTAAATTTTCTTCCTTCATAAATTATGGTATCTCCAGGAGACTCTTCTACACCAGCAAACATAGATCCAACCATTACTGAATCTGCACCTGCTGCAATTGCTTTTACAATGTCTCCTGTATATCGAATTCCACCATCTGCAATTACTGGAACGCCAGTACCTTCAAGGGCTAAAGCAACTTCATTTACCGCTGTTAATTGTGGGACACCTACTCCTGCAATAATACGTGTAGTACAAATTGAACCAGGCCCTATACCAACTTTAACAGCATCTGCTCCTGCCTCTACCAAGTATTTCGCAGCTTCTGGAGTTGCAATATTCCCTACGATAACTTCTAATGAATTATATTTTGCTTTTACTTCTTTTAATTTGGTAACGACTCCTTCCGTATGACCATGAGCTGTATCAATAACAATTGCATCAACACCTGCTTCAACAAGTGCATCTACTCTGTCAATCGTATCATTTGTAACACCTACAGCAGCGGCAACTCTTAATCTTCCAAAAGAGTCTTTGCAAGAACTCGGATATTGTTTCACTTTGATTATGTCTCGGTAAGTAATTAATCCTACCAATTTATTATTGTTGTCAACTACTGGTAGCTTTTCAATTTTATTTGCTTGTAAAATTCCTTCCGCAGTTGTTAAATCTGTTGAATCCTTTGCCGTTACAATATTTGAGCAAGTCATCACTTCTTTAATTGGCCTTGTATTGACTTTTTCAAAGCGTAAATCACGATTAGTTACGATGCCTTTTAAGATTTTATTTTCATCAACAACTGGAATACCTCCAATTTTATTTTCTTTCATTAATTTTAATGCATCACCGACGCATGCATTTTCAGAAAGAGTTACAGGGTCAATTATCATCCCACTTTCTGAACGTTTGACTTTTCTTACTTCCAAAGCTTGTTCAGCAATAGTCATGTTTTTATGAATAACACCTATTCCACCTTGTTGAGCGATTGCAATTGCTAACTGTGATTCCGTAACGGTATCCATCGCTGCAGAAATAATTGGAGTGTTTAAAACTATGTTTCTAGAAAACTTAGTTTTTAAAGAAACATCTTTTGGTAGAACTTGAGAAAATGCGGGGACTAACAAAACATCATCGAAAGTTAATCCTTCACGAACTTTATTGAGGTTTGATAAAGACATAGAACCTATTTTAGATATAAAATTCTTGCAAATTTATTAATAATTCTTATCATTTTTTGATTTTAACAATTATTAAACAAAAAAACAATGTATTATTGCATTAGTTTTAATTTTTATGGAATGAAGAATTTGATTTTTCTTTTTTTATTTATCTGTAATTATACCTTTGGGCAAGCTGATTCTATTACTTTAATTCAATTGTCAGGTGTGATAGTTTCTTCTGATAGTTTAGAAAATTTACCATTTACAACTGTTTTTCATAAAGGTTCTAAAAGAGGTACAGTATCTGATTATTATGGTTATTTCTCAATTGTTGTAATACCTGGAGATACCTTATTATTTAAAAATTTTGGATATAAAACTTCTTCTTATATTGTTCCTGACACATTGAAAGAAGATCGCTATTCGATTATACATGTTATGATAGATGAATCAAAAATGTTACCTACAGCGGTTGTATATCCTTGGCCTTCTAAAGAGAATTTTGCAAAGGCTTTTTTAGAAATGCATCCATACGATGATGCTTTGCGAAGAGCACAAAAACAATTATCTGGTTCTAGTTTAGCTTTTATCGCTGCAGGTGTAACAACAGATCCTGGGTTAACATATTCTTGGCAACAAAACCAACAATATACTAAGATTTATACAATGGGACAAAGTCCTGTAAATAATTTATTTAATCCTTCCTCTTGGAATACTTTTATAAATTCTTGGAAAGCAGGGAAATTGGCAAGAGAATAATTATTTAACTTCTTCTTCTTTTTTTCTTTTATCTTTTTTTATTTTTTTTTCTTTATTCTCTTCTAACTCAATTTCGTCATCTTCCGATTTTGTTTCTTCTTTTTGAACTTCAGGAAATGTTCTTACCTCTTTTCCTTTTTCATTAAATTCATGTTCTTCAATTATTACTCCTTTTTTATAAAGTGATCTAATTTTTAATTTTCGATTTGGGTAATATTCTTCAAACCAACCATCCTTGATTCCTTTTTTGTAATTTTCTAATGTTTGGACAAATCCTTGATAATAATAAGAAGTAAAAGGACCATTCTTGACGTCATTAAGCCAATATTCAGTTTTTAAAAGTGTGCCATCATCGTAATAATAAGTTAGCATACCATCTTTTTTTCCATTTTTAAAACTTAATTTTTCAATTATTTTACCTTCTTTGTTGTAACTTACAAAGTTACCATCAAAATTTCCTTTGATGTAACTCATTGATCGTTTTATTTTCCCGTTATTAAAGAAAATTCGTTTAGTACCTTGTAATTGATCATGACTGTAATTTTCAAACAAAGTTGTATCACCAGCTCTATTGAAATAGACAAATTTTCCGTGTTTTTGTCCTACCAAATAATTCATTTCCCATGCGACAATGTTTGTACTATCATAAAAGTAAGTCCAAGTGCCATTTTCAAAACCTTCAATGTGCGTTCGGATTACCATTGGGCATCCAGACATATATTTAGTTGTATCCGTCCCTACCTCTTTTCCATTTTGAAATGTAATAAAACGTTCTCTCATACCATTTTCATAGCAGGTTTCACATTGCCCCGTGTAAGGTTTTCCACCTGCCGACGAAGTAAATGTTTTACTTCGTTCATCGAAGTCAATTTTTCCATTGCAATCAACAACTCCAGGAGTTTTTCCACATTGCCATTCTGTATATTTTTGTCCGTTATTTCCATTTCTTTCAAAACATTTTTTACCTCCCTTTTGAAGTTGGCTCATTAGGGAGTTGCTGAAAACAATAAGAATTAATAAAGTGATCGTATTTTTCATTTATCGAGTGTTGAAAATTCAGAGTTATTACTAATGTACTCAGGAACAATATCTTTCATTAGTTTAACTATGTTTTTATTGTTTTGAGAATCGTATAAACTAATTAACTCTTCAATTATTTCGGTTATATTTTCTTTGGATTCACGAACTTTTGCTATTAATATTTTAGGGTGATGTGTAGGTACAGTATTTTCATCTTGTGCCAGTAATTCCTCGTATAATTTTTCGCCAGGTCTTAGTCCAGTAACTTTTATTTCGATATCTTTTCCTTCGATTAGTCCAGATAATTTAATCATTTTTTTTGCAAGATCAATAATTTTAACTGATTCACCCATGTCAAAAACAAAAATTTCACCACCATTACCCATGGAACAAGCTTCTAAAACAAGTTGACAAGCCTCAGGGATAGTCATAAAAAATCGAGTGACACGTTTGTCCGTGATTGTAATTGGTCCGCCTTGTTCAATTTGTTTTTTGAAAAGAGGAATAACAGAGCCATTGGATCCTAATACATTCCCAAAACGAGTAGTTATAAATTTTGTGTTGGATAATTTGTTTGTTTGTGCATAAATTTCAGCTATTCTTTTTGAGGCCCCCATCACATTTGTAGGATTTACGGCTTTATCTGTAGATATCATCACAAATTTATTAACTTCATATTTAACAGATAAATCAACTAAATTCTTTGTACCTAAAATGTTAGTGTAAATTGCTTCTGAAGGATTATCTTCCATTAAAGGAACGTGTTTGTAAGCGGCCGCATGAAAAACATAATTTGGTTTAAAGAAATCATATAATCGCTCCATACGTTTAAAATTACTAATGTCACCTACTACAATGGAGAAGTTAAAACTTGGATGGTTATAGAGCAATTCTTGTTCTAAGTCGTATAAAGGAGATTCAGCTTGATCTAGTAGAATTACAAGTTTAGGATTATAAGATAATAGTTGTTTGACAATACCGCTACCTATTGAACCTGCGGCACCAGTCACTAAAACAATTTGATTTTCCAATTCTTTTTCGATTTTTTCAGGCTGAAGATAGATTGGATTTCTACCTAATAAGTCTTCAATTTTAATGTTTTTTATCTGAGAAGTTGTAAAATCACCGTTTATCCAACTTTTTGAACTTGGAACTTGTAATACAGTTACAGAATGTTTTAAACAAGTGTCTAAAATAAGCTTCTGTTTTTCATAATTAGGTTTTTGTATAGCAACAATTAATTTGTTTATTTTTTTTTGTTGAATTATTTTTTCTATTTCAGAACTATGATAGACTTTTACACCTTGTAATCGAGTGTTTCCTAATTTGGGATTATCATCTATATAACCAATCACCTCAAATGGGGATTCAGAATCTTTTTCTATTGTTCTTTTTGTGATTAGCCCAGATACTCCTGCGCCATAAATGATAACTAATTCTTTGTTTTGATTATTAAGTTTGTGAATTGATTCCAAATAGAATATTTTAACTAAGAAACGAAATCCAATAATTAATGAATAACTAATAAAGAATTCCATAATTAATATTGAAGTAGGGAAAAGGTGTTGGTCGTCAATCCAATTTGCTTTTAGTACATTGATGATAAAAAACAAAATCGAAGAGGTTCCAATCGTTAATAATAATCTTTTTACATCTGTAATTGAAGTATGTCTAATGTGTCCTTGATAAATTTTAAAAACATAAAATACGATGCATTTTACTAAAATAAATATACCTATATATAGTTTCGATTTATCCCAAAATTCAAATTCTATTTTTTTGACATTAAATTCAAATCGAATAAAATAAGCAAATAACAAGGAAAGGACAGATAATAGAATGTCTATAGAAAAGATTATCCATCTAGGAGTTTTGGAAATTGGGAATATCATTTTGTTATTTTTTACAAATATAAATGATAAGTAATTAGTAATTTAAAAATTTACAACTAAATGATTGTAAAGTGTTCATTGTAAAATTCAGTATTTTATTTTTTTAAAAAAAAGTATTGAGTATACATTTATTTCATTAGTTTTGCAAAAGAAATTTAGAATTTAACTATTAATTTATGAAAAAAATTATTTTATCTGCGGCGCTTTTATTATGTGGCTCTGCATTTGCTCAACAAGATACATCTTATAATAAAGTGTCTATTGATTTAGGTCTTGGTGCTTGTAATGTATTGTCTCCAAGGTTTACTCCAGGATTAGGAGCTAGTTTTATTGACCCTTTAAGTGTTCGTTTAGGCGCTAGGAAAATGGTGAATAAAGTTGTTGGTTTTGCTTGGGTATTAGGTTATGATAATATTAGTTCTAAATCAAATTCTCCAAAATTTACTACTCACAATTTAAGTTCTACTATTCAAGGATATGTTAATTTAGGTAATCTTTATCAGTTTTCTGATATTAGCCCTAAGTTTGGAATGATGTTACATGCAGGTGCTGGTTTATCTGCTTTATTAGGACATGATCTTTATAATAAATCACAAAGAGATGTTGCAATTTCTTTTGTAGCTGGTTTAATGCCTCAATACCGATTGAGTAAAAACTTGTCTTTAAATGTTGATTTTGCGATGAATTTTAATTTAGCGCAATCAAGATCTTTTGATTTAGCTTCTTATTCTCAATCTCCAGGTTTTGGTAAATATTTTGGATATGCTACTGTAGGAGTTTCTTATTATGGTGTAGGAAAAAATAAAGATAAAAACCCTGCAGATTGGACTCCAAACGGATATTCTACTAAAAAAGAGTTAGAGGCATTACGTGCTAAATTAGCAGCTACTGAAGCTAAATTAGTGGATACTGATAACGATGGTGTTGCTAACTTCTTAGATGCAGAGCCTAATACTCCAGCTGGTTCATTAGTTAACTCTAAAGGTCAAGCAATCGTTGATATGGATGGTGACGGAATTGTTGATTCGGAAGATTTCTGCCCAACAGTTAAAGGTACTACTGAATTCAAAGGATGTCCAATGGCTTTCGCACAAGAGACTAAAACTGTTGTTTTGAACGAGGTAGCAGGTACAGAATTAACTGGTGATATTAAAACTAAAGTTGCTGCTGTTTCTAAGGATGTAAACTTTGATACTAAAAGTGTTGCTGTTAAAGGTGCTTTCAAAAAAGAATTAGATGCTTTAGCTAAATTGTTAAATGAAAATACCTCTTTAGTTGTAGCGTTACATGGTCACTGTGACAATGTAGGTGAAGATATATTAAATAACCAATTGTCAGAAGATAGAGCTAAATCTGTAAAAGATTATTTAGTATCTAAAGGTATTTCTGCTTCAAGAATCTCTACAAAAGGATTTGGTATTACTCAACCTAAATTATCTAACGATACTGAAAAGGGAAGAGCAGCTAACCGTCGTGTTGAGCTTATTGTAAAAATGAAATAATAGTTTAAATTTCTATATAGAAGCCGCTTCAGAAATGAAGCGGCTTTTTTTATTTATTTAAAATGTCTATTTTAGCAGTATGACCTATCAAAAAGGAACCGTATTAAAATCCACTGGTAAATGGTATATCGTTGAATTACTTGACGGTTCAATTGTTGATTGCCGTATTCGAGGTAAGATTCGTTTAGACGGCTTAAGAACAACTAACCCAATAGCTGCCGGGGATGTTGTTTTGTTATCTTCTGATCGGGATGAGGAAGGTAAGGGTGTAATATCATCGGTTGAATTGAGAAAAAATTATATTGCTAGAAAATCTACCAATTTGAGTAAACAGTCTCAGATTTTAGCCGCTAATATAGATAAAGCCTATTTGATGGTAACCTTGAAGTCGCCAGTAACACATTTAGCTTTTATAGATCGTTTCTTGGTTTCAGCAGAATCATTTCGAGTACCTGTTTCCATTTTATTTAATAAAATGGACATCTATACCGAAGATGAACTTTTTTATTCTGAAGCATTAATAGACTTGTATTCTTCAATTGGATATGAATGCCACAAAATTTGTGCTGAAAATGAATTAAATATTGATTTTTTACGTAAAGAAATAGTTGGAAATCAAGTGATGATTTCAGGTCATAGTGGTGTTGGTAAGACTACATTGATCAATAAATTAGATTCTAATTTAACCTTGCGTACAGGTGAAATATCTGATCATCATCAACAAGGTCAACATACAACCACTTTTGCTGAAATGCATAGATTACAGACAGGAGGTTACATTATTGATACACCCGGTATACGTGCTTTTGGAATTATTGATTTAGAAAAAGATGTTATGTCTCATTATTTTCCTGAAATGCGAGCGTTAATTGGACTATGTAAATACCATAATTGTCAGCATTTAAATGAACCATTGTGTAAAATTAAACTCTACGTAGAACAAGGTGCGATTTCTGAATCTCGTTATCAAACATATTTACAATTAATGACGGAGGATGAAAATGAAATACATCGAAAAAAAGATATGTGATGAGGATTATTATTCAACGTGTAAGTCAATCATCCGTTATTATTGATAATATATCATGTGCTTCTATTCAAAGAGGTTTTCTAATTCTTTTAGGAATAACGCATGAGGATACACATGAAGATATTCTTTGGTTAACTCAAAAGATATTGAATCTTCGAATATTCAATGATGAGCATGGTAAAATGAATCTTTCAATTCAAGATATTAAAGGCGAGTTATTAATCGTGAGTCAATTTACTTTATATGCATCGACTAATAAAGGTAATAGACCTAGTTTTTTGAATTCTTCAAGACCAGAATTAGCAATTCCATTATATAATGATTTTGTCTCTACTTTACAACAATCTAATTTAATAGTTAAAACAGGAATTTTTGGTGCAGATATGAAAGTATCTTTAGTTAATGATGGTCCAGTTACTATTTCTATAGACTCTAAAAACAAAGAATAATGCAAATTAAAGAAGCACAACAATTAGTTGATGATTGGATAAAAAACTATGGAGTTCGTTATTTTAATGAATTGACTAATTTAGCTGTATTAACAGAAGAAGTAGGGGAGGTTGCCCGAATTATTGCTCGTCGCTATGGTGAGCAATCCGAAAAAGAGAGCGATAAAGAGAAGGATTTGGGGGATGAATTTGCAGATGTATTATTTGTTTTAATATGTTTAGCTAATCAAACTGGAGTTGATTTAACAGAGGCGCTACAGAAGAATTTAGATAAAAAAACAGGTCGTGATTTTCATCGACACATAGAAAATGATAAACTGAAGGGCAAAAGATAAAGATTAAATTATAAATAGTTTATAATTAATTAAATTCTGCTTTTAAACTCATGTCTAAACTTTGGAAACTGTGCGTTAATGCGCCAACAGAAATGAAATCTACACCAGTTTCTGCATATTCTCTTATGGAATCCAATGTTATTCCGCCAGACGCTTCTGTTTCGTAGTTTGATGGAATTAATTTTAAAGCTTTTTCAAGTTCTGAAGGAGTGAAATTATCAAGCATGATTCGGTCAATGCCGCCAACTTCTAATACTTGGTTTAACTCATCTAAATTACGCACCTCTACTTCTACTTTTAATTTCTTTCCAGTTTCTTTTAAGTACTTCAATGTGCTTTCAATCGCAGGTTTTATACCCCCAGCATAGTCAATGTGGTTGTCTTTTAGCATAATCATATCATAAAGTGCAAAGCGATGATTTTCACCACCACCGATTCGAACAGCCCATTTTTCCATGTATCGTATACAAGGAGTTGTTTTTCGTGTATCTAATAAACGTGTGGATGTACCTTCTAACAAAGAGACGATTTTATTTGTTTGTGTCGCTATACCGCTCATTCGCTGCATAAAATTTAATACCAACCTTTCAGTTGCTAAAATAGATCTAGAAGAACCGGATACTGTAAATGCAATATCTCCTTTTTTTACTGGTGTTCCGTCAATTAATAGTACATCAATTTCTAAAGCAGGGTCAAGTTTCTTGAAAATTTTCAAAGCTAAGTCTACGCCAGCTAATATACCATCGTCTTTAATAAATAAAGTAGCTTTACCATTTGCGTTTTCTGGTACACATGCTAAACTAGAATGATCCCCATCACCAATATCTTCTAATAGTGCTTTTTCGATTATTTCATCAACTGTCATGACTCTTCTTTTTAATTATACAAAAGTACTATTGAAAAATCAGATGTTTCCAATTTTCCTTAAGATTTCGTTAATTATTTTCTATTTTTGTCAAAACAAATTTTATCCAATATGTCTGAAATTCAAGATCCAAAAACAGTAGTTCCCAAAAATAATGGTGCTTTATTATTAATCTTAATTGTTTTGTTAATCGCGTTGGCTTATATGTCTTACGCTTGGTCTAAGAAAAACAAGGAATTGAATGAATGTTCAAATTTTAATAAAGAGTTGGAAGCAGACATGCAAGGGATGAATGAAATGATGTCTGGTTATACCGGTAATGTTGGAACGGATTTGAAAAAAGATTTTCAAAATATGTTAAGACAGTATGACGCTTTGAAAGTGAAAGATTCTGTTCAGGCGCAGAACGTGGAAGAGCAAAAACAAAAAATTAAAGGCTTGTTAACGCAATTAGAAAGTGGTAAAAAATTAAGTGCGAGACAATTATATTCTTTACGTAAAGAAAATGAAACCTTACGTAACATTATGAAAGGATATGTAAAACAGATAGATTCCTTAAATACAATGAATGTGAAATTGTCCTCGGATTTAGATACAAAAACACAAGAGTTAACTTCAACAGCATCGGAAAGGGATCAGTATAGACAACAAGCAGAAGAAAGTACAGAATTGGTAAAAAAGGGTTCCCGTTTACAAGCATTAGGCTTTAATTCAGGTGCGTTGCGTATGAAATTAAATAATACCACTGAACCAACTAATAAAGCGAAAAGTGCTGTTCAATTTAAAGCGTCCTTTACAATTTCTGCGAATCCTTTGACTAGAGCTGGTGTAAAGCGTCTATTCTTACAAATTACCTCTCCTGAAGGTGTTGTTTTACAATCTCGAGAGAATAATGTTGTTACATCAGATGGTGGGACTGTTGCTTACTCAGATAAAAAAGAAATTGAGTACACAAATAATAATGTAGATGTTTCTATTTACTATGATGTAAAAGAAGGAGAAGCAACTAAAGGGAATTATAAGGTTAAGATATATTGTGATGGGCAAGTTATCGGTACAGATAGTTTCACACTAAAATAACTTTTAGATCGCTTTTACTTCGTTCAACTTCTAAATTTAAATTATTTTCCTCATTTGTATTAGCAAACTGCGGAAATAATTTTTTGTTTGCCACGTTAATGCATCACTCAAAGATATTTTGTTACCTCATAAAAAAAGGGTTTTCAATTGAAAACCCTTTTTTTATGTAATTCATGTTAATTATTGCCAAACTCCCATTTTACAGAATTTATCAATTCGTTGATTGATTCTATCTTCTGGCTTTGTATTTTCTAATTCAGTAATTGTTTTTTTGATGTACTGTTTGGTGATTTCAAACATTTCTTCTTGACTTCTATGTGCACCATTGATTGGTTCTTTGATAACTTCGTCTACTAAGTTAAGTTCCTTCATATCCGTAGAAGTTAATTTAAGCGCTTCTGCAGCTTTTTCTTTAAAGTCCCAAGATCTCCAAAGGATGGAAGAACAAGACTCAGGAGAAATTACAGAATACCATGTGTTTTCTAACATCACCACTTTGTCTCCAACTCCAATTCCTAGTGCACCACCAGATGCGCCTTCACCAATTACAATACAGATTACAGGAACTTTCAAACGCATCATTTCGTAAATGTTACGTGCGATTGCTTCTCCTTGTCCTCTTTCTTCTGCTTCTAACCCTGGAAATGCTCCTGGAGTATCAATAATGGTTACAATTGGCTTATTGAATTTTTCTGCTAATTTCATTAAACGCAAAGCTTTACGGTAACCTTCTGGGTTCGCCATTCCAAAATTACGGTATTGACGCATTTTAGTGTTAATACCTTTTTGTTGACCAATAAACATTACGGATTTACCGTCTAATAAACCGAAACCGCCGATCATTGCTTTGTCGTCTTTTACACTACGATCTCCATGTAATTCTTGAAAGGTACCATCACTTATAGCATTGATATAAGCTAAAGTATATGGTCTGTCTGGGTGACGTGACAATTGAACACGTTGCCAAGGAGTCAGTGTTGAAAATATTTCTTTGGTTTTTTGATCTAATTTTTCTTGAAGTTTTTTGACTTGTTCTGTCATATCCACTTCTGTAGTTAAACCAATTTGTTTTGTTTGAGCAATTTGCTCTTCTAATTCTCTGATTGGTTCTTCAAAATCTAAATAGGTACTCATAGCTATAAAATTGTGCTTACAAAGTTACAAATTTTGTTGTGAACGATTACCTTTGTTTTATGATATTATTTCCTCCTTGTAAAATAAATATTGGATTGCACGTATTGCATAAACGTGGGGATGGTTTTCATGCGCTTGACAGTTTAATGTATCCGGTTCCAATTACGGATTTATTGGAGATTATAAAAAGTGATGAATTTTCTTTTACTAATTCTGGAATCACAATTCCTGGGGATGTACAAGCGAATATTTGTATTAAGGCGTATCAATTGATGGTGAAGGAGTATCAAATTTCTCCTATTAAGATCCATTTACACAAAGTAATTCCGATGGGAGGAGGCTTAGGAGGCGGTTCATCTGATGGTACATCTACTTTATTAGCAATAAATGAATTGTTTTCGTTGAGTTTATCAGTTGAGCGTTTACAGGAATTAGCGTCGCAATTGGGAAGTGACTGTCCGTTTTTTGTAACTGCTGTACCGCAAGTCGCAACTGGTCGGGGTGAATTTTTGGAACCTGTTGATTTAAGTTTGGAAGGACATTATTTATACATGGTAAATCTTGGCATCCATGTTTCAACCGCCAAGGCATTTTCAAAGGTTCAGTTTTACACAAACGAAACTTCCATTGCTGAACTCATTAAAAAACCCTTTGAAACAATCAAAGGAGAATTAATAAACTCTTTTGAAACTTCTGTTTTTGAAAGTTATCCTGAATTGGCAGATATTAAATCTCGTTTGACTGAACAGGGAGCAATCTATGCCTCCATGTCGGGTAGCGGTTCTACGATGTATGGAATTTTTAAGGATAAACCTGAAAAAGGAATGTTTGCAGATTATGATGTCGCATTTGAGGAGGTCGTTTTATTGTGACTTGACTATTTTTTCAGTCGTCACTTACGAATCCTGAGCCAGATTAAGGGAGTATTCAAAGACGGTAAGATTTTTGAAGTGTGTAATAAGGTGTGGTAATATAATTGCATATTCCATTGTAAATACGCTGTCTAATTATTTTTATCCTGAGGCTCTTGAAGGGTGAACACTTTTACCTTCGGTGCTACTCCTATGTTTGTATTCACAAAGAATTATTATTTTAATGTAGTGAAAAAGGAATGGTGAGTTCACTTGCTGCTTAATAGCTTTTATAGCATATTCTCGCGAAGAAACAGCCCCATTCCTTTTATTTCTTTGAGTTAGAACAGAATGTAAAGAGTTAACGTTTTCGTTAATATCTTGAATATCTTCAGGAGTAACAACGGCGGGAAATAAATCACTTTTAAAACTATTGCATTATGACTATTTTGAAACAAGTTTTGGGTATCGATGTTGCAAAAGATGAACTTGTAGTATCGCTGGGTAGAATGAATTATGATCTTTCTATTGAAATTTATTCAACTAATGTTTTTCCGAATACACCATCGGGATTTAAATCGTTGATAAAATGGGTGAATCAATTCACAGATGCATCAATCAAAGTGCAATTTGTAATGGAAGCAACCGGAGTTTATCATCAGAAATTCGCTTATTTTCTTGATGAACAAGAATACAATGTGAGTATTGTACTTCCAAATAAAATAAGCAATTACATGCGGACATTGGAAATCAAAACAATTACAGATTATACATGCGCAAAAGCCATTGCTCAGTTCGGATTAGAAAGGAAATTAGACCTATGGAAAAAGCCAAATCCTGTTTACAAAAAACTTCAACAACTTACCAGAGAACGTGATCAAATTGTTTCTGAAAGAGTAGTCGTTAAAAATCAATTACATGCTGAGAAATCAGAAGCAGAAGCACATCAAAACAGTATAAAAAGATTAAACGAAAGAATTGTTTTTCTAAACAAACAAGAAGCGGAAATTAAGCGAGATATAAAAGAATGTATTTCTAAAGAAGAGACACTTAAAAAGGATATTGAGAATATATGTACAATACCTGGAGTTGGAGAGTTGACTGCTGCTATAGTTTTAAGTGAAACTAATGGTTTTGAATTAATCAGGAATAAAAAACAACTCGTTAGTTATGCAGGATTAGATATTAAGGAAAAACAATCCGGAACATCTGTTCATGGAATCCCAAAAATATCTAAAAAAGGCAATAGGGTATTAAGAAAATCACTTCATCTTCCGGCAATCACCTCTATAAAATATAATGAAAATCATAGAGATTTGTTTGCGAGAATAGTATCTAAAAATGGAATAAAAATGAAAGGAGTTGTAGCTGTTCAACGCAAGATTCTAGAACTAATTTACACCTTGAATAAAAACAAAACGTGCTTTGAACACAATTATGTAAAAAGAGAGCAGCTACAAGTAACTGCTTCTCTCACAAACTAGCTCAAGGCTGTTTTAATAACGTAAAGATAAATATTTATAATTTATTTGGAATTTAACACAGAATCTTCGTGGT